>JBEIRQ010000069.1:0-7778 GCA_040375885.1 Methylococcus sp. | reverse complement strand
CCCAAGGCTTCTGGCATCTTCCCTTGGATGATTCTAATCATCGCGTTTCTGGCGAATTCAATCGCACCTTCGTCCGCTGAATGAAGGGGTCCTGATAGGGCGTTGAAGGAGAATCTGTAGAGGGCCTCTCCGATCGAGACCCTTTGCTCCTCTTGATGATTGAAAGTCGCCTCTTTAAGCGCCTGTTCAGCCAAGACCTGATGATGGCGTCGGCGCTCAAGATGACTCTCCTCTTCAAACTCCGCTGGGGATCTTTTGAGGTGCGCGAGGGTGAATCCTAGAATTTCTGGAAAGTAGCGAATCGGTGAATGCTGAAAAACGAGGATGGTCAGGGCCATCGCAGATCCTTGAGTATTCAAGTCCTGAATGAAAAGAGAGGGATATTCAAGCCCGTGAACAGGTTCTCCTTGTTGATTGAGATAGGCTCTAAAGGTGTCTCCCGTTGACCTCTTGGTGCTTCCAAGGCTGAGGCTATCCATGAAAATAGGGTGGAGTCGGCAGTGGGAAGCTAAATGCCCCGTGGCCGGGGAGAAAAGGCCTGCCAGCCAGAGTCCATCCAGCAGAAAGAGGGGAGCTAGCCTGGCGTTCTTAGGACCTGAAAATTTATTCAATGGGGGGGGTGGCGGTGATTGACTGATCTTCAGGATCTGGTTTTCAAGCCACTGCCTGGCCTCCTTTAGAGTCTTGAGCGTCAAAGGGTCTCCCGGGAGCCCCATCAATAACTGTCGGCAGAGCGGGGTTAGGCGTGTCATTGAAAGTCTCGGGACTTTCTGAAAAGAGTCTGTCCGATCACAAGGGCATCAAGTCCCGAACCTAGAAAGACCGCAAAGGCATCTTCGACCGAATGGACCATGGGCTTTCCCATGATGTTGAAACTGGTGTTGAGGAGAATAGGGATCTGGGTCTTGTCATAGAAGGCTTCGATCAGGGGATAGAAGTCTGGATTTCTGGTTCTGGTGACAGACTGAAGCCGCCCACTGCCATCAACATGGACCACAGCTGGGACCCGATCCCTCATCTCTGGCCGGACCCTTAAGGTACGCTCCATATAAGGGGTGTCCTGGTAATCCTCAAAATAGTCAGGACCATAATCGTGAAGGATCGCGGGGGCATAAGGCCTGAATCGTTCGCGAAATTTCACCGATTCGTTGATCTTGTCCATCATGTGAAGGGATCGTGGGTCGGCCAGAATAGATCGATGGCCGAGGGCTCTTGGGCCAAATTCGGCGGCGCCCTGCACCCAGCCAACAATAGCCCCTTGGGCGATAAGATCGGCAGTTTTCTGGTAGATCATGGATCCTTTGAGATCCTCATGCTCTAGGCCTGAATAAGCTTTGAATCGCTCGAGAGCTTCCTGATTAATTCGGCTTCCAAGGAAGGGGGTCAGGGCGATCTTTCGTGGGGGGTGGTCTCGATGCTCCTCATTGAAGGCCAGTAAAGCGGCGCCAAGCGCGGTGCCATCATCCGCTGGGGCTGAAGGGACATGCAGGGATTCGAAGGGCGTCGCTTTAATGATCTGGCCGTTCATCACGGAATTGAGCGCGCAGCCACCGGCGAGGGTGAGCTGCTTTAAGCCTGAGCGATGGGCGAGGGCATTGAGCAATTGATGGACGATTTCAGTGAAGAACTTTTGGCCAGTAAAGGCGAGATTGGCGGCAGTCTCCGGTGGCTCGTCGGGGTGGCGCCTCCTGCGTTCAAGTTTTTCGAGGGACTTAAAGAAGGAGGCTCTTTGCTGGATCAGCGAAAGGCCCTCCACTTGGATCATGGCGCGCAGCCAGCCCATAAGTTCTTCATCCAATTGGCCATAGGACGCGAGCCCCATCACCTTCCATTCTTCGCCAGCCATCCAGTTGAAACCACACAGTTCGGTCAGCTTCATATAGAGGAAACCGAGGCTTTGAGGGCCTCTTGAGTGGCTGATAGGCGTCAGTTTCCCCCCTTGATGGTCAAAGAAGGCCAAGGAGCCCTCTTCACCATAGGAATCTATGACGGCACAGGCCGACGCCTCAAAGGGGCTGCCAAAAGCCGCGAGGGCGGCATGACAGAGGTGGTGGTCATAGTGACGGAAATGGACGGTGGCTCCCTTGTAATCGGTCCTGATGATTCGAGCGAGGTTGAGTCCAACACGTTTCAGGGCATGGTGCTGCAGCGCCTGCATGTGGTTGAGTTCCCAGGTCTCAAGACACGTGGTCAGTTGACGTCCTTCGTACCTGAGAATACCTTTTGGGGTCAGCCAGGAGAGGTTTTTGGCCAGATGTTCATACCAGGGCCTGCTTGCCATCCAATTCGTGGTGACGATGAAGCGCTGGGTATGAGGGGCTAACTCCCTCAGAATTCTTGGAAGTTCAAAAGGATTGTCAGGCTCACAGTTGAGTGCGCGTTTGTACTGAAGGGGACGTTCTAGAGCCTCAGCAAAGAGCACGTCACCGTGCTCATTGATGATCGCTACAGCGGGATCGTGGTAGGTGGCACCGAGACCCAAGTAGAGGGTTGGGGCACTTTTCTGGCCTTTCTCGGTCATTGTGAGGACTCTAGCTGAACGTCGTTGGTGGCGGCTTGGCTTATTTTACTGGTAACTCTTGAATCCTTTTCGACCCATATGAAACCTAAAAGGTTCGTCTTGCCCTGGTGGATGGGTTTCAGTGTGTCGTTGCTATTACCGATCACCTTCCTTGTCTTTCTCCTCACAGGCCCCCACCGTCCCTGGTTGGCCGTTGCCTTTACCTTCCCTGTCTGGGCTTTGATCGCATGGGATTATTGGTCAAAAAGCGAAACCCGATGGGTTCCCTCTGAGGCTCCCGGTTGGTTCTTCGATGGCCTTCTCTATCTCCTCGCGCTGTTTCAGATAGTGAATCTTTTGGCGATGGGCGTGATGGTTATGGAGATTCACTGGGGCGGGCTTTATGAGAATGTTGTCGGTTGCTTGAATCTGGTCGTCTTGCGGATCCTCGGCGGGACCACCTTTTGCTGTTCGGTGATCGCTCCGGCGCATGAGCTCATTCACCGCCGCTCAAAATGGCAGCATTTTTTAGGTCGATTCATGCTCCTGCTGACCTTTTATGATCATTTCGCGATCGCCCATCGACAAGGGCATCACGCCCGCCTTGGGAGTCAGGCGGATCCCTCTACGGCAGAGGCTGGCGAGACCTATGAGGCCTTTTTCTGGCGCTCCTTGAATCGTCAGTGGCAGGTGGCCCTTCGCGCTCAGCCCCACCGGGTGTGGCTGGGTGTCCTCCTTGGGGGCGTCTTGATGCTGGGGTATGGGCTCTTGTTTGGGGGGTTGGCGCTGTTTGCGTGGATTTACATCAGCGGGGTCGCTATTCGGCTGTTGGAGTCGGTGAATTATTTTCAGCACTACGGACTGACGCTGAGCGCCCCGCACTCATCGAGGACCGCCTGGCGCTGCGACTCCAAGCTGAGTTATTTCCTTTTTCTCGGACTGACCCGGCATGCGGATCATCATCGACGGCCCGGGATTCCCTATCAGGAATTGCAGTCGATTCCCCATTCCCTCAAGCTTCCTCGCGGCTATCTATGGACCGCCATTTGGGTCAAAAATCGAAATACTGATTTCCGCCGTTGGGCCCAAGCGGAGGCCTTAAGGGTGAGCCGGCCAGTCCATGCGAAGACCGGCCGGCCCTTGTCGCTAGCGACCGGTCAGGAGGCGATAGGTTTTGCCCGCGAGGAATGCGCCTAAAAGCGGAGCAACCCAGAACAGCCAGAGTTGGCCTACCGCCCAACCGCCAACAAAGAGGGCAGGACCCGTGCTTCGGGCAGGGTTCACCGATAGATTGTCGACCGGAATGCCGATCAGGTGAATCAAGGTCAGCCCAAGGCCGATCGCTATGGGTGCAAAACCCGCGGGTGCTTTGCTGTCGGTAGCTCCTAAGATGATGATGAGAAACATGAACGTGAGCACCGTTTCGAGGGTTAACGCGGCGAGAAGACTGTATTGGCCGGGTGAATGATCGCCATAGCCATTACTGGCAAACCCGCTACCGACCACGTCAAAACCTGCCTTGCCGCTCGCGATGAGGTAGAGGACGGCCGCTCCGGCTAAGGCCCCAAGGACCTGTGCGATGACGTAGGGGGCAATCTCCTTCGCTGGAAAGCGCCCGCCAGACACCAGACCGACCGTGACGGCAGGGTTGAGGTGACATCCTGAAATATGGCCGATGGCATAGGCCATCGAGAGAACGGTGAGACCAAAGGCGAAAGCGACCCCGAGGAACCCGATACCGAGTTCCGGATAGGCCGCCGAGAGGACAGCGCTTCCGCACCCGCCAAACACCAGCCAAAAAGTCCCCAAACATTCCGCAGCACTGCGACGCATGATATTCATTGATTTTTTCCTTAGAAAACGTTCTTTTTGTGTTGATGATTTATTTCATTATGGTGAAGGAACGATCTTGTCATTCCCCCCAAGAACCCTATTCGATAATGCGAAAGGAGACAACTATCGGCGCTTTTACTGGCCTCCAAGGACTTGGAATGCGATGAGAGAGGGTCGGCGAGGGGCTACCGCGAAATCCTCCCAAGGTCTCGCGATCTTGAATTTGAATGGAACAAGGGGGGTCCCTTGTCTATAATCAGTCCTTGTGCGGATGAACCCCCACTTCCAAAGGAATTCAAAAGTATGGCGGTTGGCTCAAATTCTCAAAATATCCAGAACCTTCACTTGGCGCATGATCCTGATCCTGAGGAGACCCGAGAGTGGCTTGAGGCCCTCCAGGCGGTCATCGGATCTGAGGGGATTGAGAGAGCCCATTACCTGATAGAGAATCTCGTCGATGAGGCCCGACGGGCCGGTGCGAATCTGCCTTACACGGCGAATACCGCCTACATCAATACGATTCCAACCCATCTTGAAGCCCGATCGCCGGGTGATGCCACGATCGAACATCGCATTCGCTCTTTCATTCGCTGGAATGCCATGGCGATGGTGGTCAGGGCGAACCGCAAATCGACTGAGTACGGTGGCCACATTGCCAGTTTTGCCTCGGCGGCGACCCTCTACGATGTTGGCTTTAATCATTTCTTTAGGGCGCCCACCAAGGAGTTTGGGGGGGATCTGGTCTACTTCCAAGGACATGTCGCCCCCGGCATTTACGCCCGCGCCTTCATGGAAGGTCGCCTCAACGAAGAACAGCTCGATCATTTTCGGGCTGAGATTGAAGGCAAGGGTCAAGGTCTAAGTTCATACCCCCACCCTTGGCTGATGCCTGATTTTTGGCAGTTCCCAACGGTGTCGATGGGCCTTGGGCCGATCATGTCGATCTACCAAGCCCGCTTCATGAAGTATCTCGAAGATCGCGGGATCCTCTCGACCGCCGGGCGAAAAATCTGGTGCTACTGTGGCGATGGCGAAATGGACGAACCCGAATCATTGGGTGCCATCGGCCTTGCGGGACGTGAAAAGCTCGACAATCTGGTGTTCGTGATTAACTGCAATCTTCAGCGCCTCGATGGTCCGGTTCGGGGCGATGGCAAGATTATTCAGGAATTGGAGGCTAACTTCCGGGGCGCCGGCTGGAATGTGATCAAGGTCATCTGGGGTTCTTATTGGGATCCCTTGTTGGCGAAGGACACCAAGGGCCTCTTAAGGAAGCGCATGGAAGAGGTTGTTGATGGGGAATACCAGGCCTATAAGGCGAAGGGGGGTGCCTACACGAGGGAACACTTCTTTGGTAAATCTCCTGAACTGATGGAGATGGTCGCCAACATGTCCGATGACGATATCTGGCGCCTGAATCGAGGCGGGCACGATGCCCACAAGGTCTATGCCGCCTATCATGCAGCCTCGAACCACACGGGCCAGCCGACTGTGATTCTGGCCAAAACGGTCAAGGGTTATGGGATGGGGCCTGTCGGTGAAGGCCGGATGTCGACACACCAACAGAAAAAGCTCGACGATGCATCGATTAGGGCTTTCCGTGATCGTTTCAAGATCCCTCTGGCCGATGACCAGTTGGCGGATGTCCCTTATTACCGGCCGGCGGACGATAGTCCTGAAATGCAGTACATGCAGGAACGCCGCAAGGCCTTGGGCGGGCCACTCCCTCAGCGTCGCCGGGATGCTCCACACCTCCAGGTCCCCGAGCTCCAGCTTTTCGAAAGCATGCTGAAGAGCTCCGAAGATCGTGATATGTCGACTACCATGGCGTTTGTCAGGATTCTGACCTTACTCTTGAGAGACAACAAGGTTGGTCGTTATGTCGTACCGATTGTTCCTGATGAGGCGCGTACCTTTGGGATGGACAGCCTCTTTAGACAGTACCGAATCTATTCATCCGTCGGCCAGTTATACGAGCCTGAAGACTCCGATAGTGTCATGTACTATCGGGAGGATAAGACGGGACAGATTCTCGAAGAGGGCATCAACGAGTCTGGGTCAATGTGTTCTTGGATTGCAGCGGGTACGGCCTACAGCAATCACAATGTGCAGATGATCCCGTTCTATATCTACTACTCGATGTTTGGGTTCCAGCGTGTTGGTGATCTGATGTGGGCCGCGGGCGATATGCGGGCCAAAGGTTTCCTTTTAGGCGGTACCGCCGGGAGGACCACACTGGCGGGTGAAGGTCTTCAGCATCAAGATGGCCACAGTCTCCTCGCGATGTCGGCGATCCCCAACTGTGTGTCCTATGACCCCTGCTATGCCTACGAATTGGCCGTCATCATTCAAGATGGCCTAAAGCGCATGTATCAGGATGGCGATCAGGTGTTCTATTACCTCACCGTCATGAACGAGAATTACGCGCATCCCGCGATGCCAGAAGGCTCGCGCGACGGCATCGTGAAGGGGATGTACAAGATCAAAGATGCGGGCAAAGACGCTAAGATTCAGCTTCTTGGGAGCGGCACGATATTGAGAGAGACCTTAGCGGCGGCTGAGATCCTCAAGACCCAGTTCAAGATCGATGCCGATGTCTGGAGTGTCACCAGCTTCAATGAGCTCCGACGCGATGGCCTTGATGCCGAACGCTGGAACCTCTTGCATCCCTCAAAGCCCCGCCGCCTCAGCTATGTGGAGGAGCAACTGGCAGGAACGAAGGGTCCGATCGTTGCGGCCTCTGATTATATGCGACTGGTCGCCGATCAGATCAGGCCTTATGTGCCGAGAAGTTATTCGGTCTTAGGGACCGATGGTTTTGGTCGTAGCGACCGTCGCTCAGAGCTTCGTCGGTTCTTTGAAGTGGATCGCAATTACATCACTCTGGCGGCTCTGAAGTCGCTGGCCGATCAGGGCGACATCCCGGTCAAGGTGGTCGCCGAGGCCATCAAGACGCTGGGCATTGATCCTGAAAAACCCAACCCGCTGACTGTTTGAGGAATTTCCATGGCTGCCGTTCTCAAAGAAGTTCATGTTCCAGACATTGGTGATTACAAGGATATTGAAGTCATCGAGGTGCTGGTCAAACCAGGAGATGTCGTTCAGCCTGATGATTCGCTGATTACCCTTGAAAGCGATAAGGCGGCCATGGAGGTTCCTTCTCCGGTCGGTGGTACGGTGTCTAGCCTCAACATCAAGCCGGGGGATCGGGTCAGTAAAGGCTCCCTCATCCTGTTGCTTCAAACCGCGACCGAGACGATTCCAGTTGCAGCGCCGGTAGCCGCACTGAAAGCGGTGGAAGCCCCGTCCATTGAGTCGATCATGCCGCCGATCGCTCCACCGGCAGCACCGGTCGTTCCCGTTACAGCTTCTTCGGTCCCTCATCTTGAGAATGTGACGGTTCCTGATATTGGCGATTTCAAGGAAATTGAAGTCATTGAGGTTT
>JBEIRQ010000281.1:0-2857 GCA_040375885.1 Methylococcus sp. | reverse complement strand
TAAAATTCCATTGGCCGAGGGTATCACTGGTCAGTTGGATTCCACGATCCTTAATTATCTCAAAATCTGATCGTGCAAGGACGGAGACACGGTGCCCCAATTTAGCAAGAAGTGACCCGTAAAAACCTCCAATAGCTACCGTGCCGATGATCAAGACATTAATGAACAAAGCCCGCTTAGCTGTGTCTTGATGAAAGGGATGGTCAATCGGCGCTGTGTAGCGAGACTGGCCTTATCTAAACGTTCCATCAGAGGAATTAAGGCATCAAGGTTGCGCGGTGCGTGCGTTACTAGGTAGTGACCCACCGCGGGTGTTAGCTCCATTCCAAGTCGTCGAGCCCGATCAATCAAGACGCTCAAGAGATCCTCATCGCCCAAGGATTTGAGACTGAGGGTCAAACCGCCCGTCAATCGACTCGAAAGATCTGGAAGGCACTCTTTGATATCGCCAAGGCATTGGCTGAGGCTCACTAAAAAAGGGTTTCCTTGACGCTGTCTTTCTTGAAGTAGCATCATGAGGGCAAGATCCCACTCCCTATCGCCTAGAACCCGGTCTACATCATCAAGACAAAGACAGTCGAGATGATCAAGATCTTCAAGGATTTGAGGACCGCTGCTTTTGAGGTCCCCCAAGGGAAGAACCAGGGATCGTTGTTGATGGAGGTTGGCATCTTCTGAGACAGCATTCAGGAGATGCGACTTACCCTGGCCTTTGCCGCCGATTAACACGATCAAAGGGTGGGTGAGTGACCCCTTCGCAAAGGATTTGAGATGAGTAACCGTCTCACGATTAGGTCCTTCATAGAAAGATTCAAAGGTCCATTCTGCATGCCGAGTTAAGGGCAAAGGCAGTTGTTCAGCCACGGCTGCCATCGATGGGGTGAGCGGCGAACGCCTTGGCGGTATGAGCGATTCGAGCGCCTAATACACGGCAAATTTGATGCTCCTCCTCACTGATTTTGGTGGATCCGCCTCCGGTATAGCGGCTGGGGCCGTAGGGGGTTCCGCCGGTCTTGGTGTGACTCAGGGCCTTTTCTCGGCTTGGGATACCCACCAGGATCATGCCGTGATGGAGGAGCGGAATCATCATGCTAAGGAGCGTTGCTTCTTGTCCGCCATGGAGTGATGAGGTGGCGGTAAAGACACCGGCCGGTTTCCCAGAGAGCGCGCCTGAAAACCAGAGACTACTCGTCGTATCGATGAAATGTTTCATCGGGCCGGCCATGTTGCCAAAATGCGTCGGACTTCCAAGCGCAAGGCCGTGGCATTCCCGAAGATCATCAAGCGTTGCATAGGGGGCTCCAGAATCAGGGATCTCGCTAGCGGTCGCTTCACAGACCGTGGAGACTTCGGGGACGGTTCTTATTCTGGCCGTAGCCCCTTCAACTTCCTCAATGCCTCGAGCGATCAGCTGGGCCATGTCACGGGTACTTCCATGGCGGCTGTAATAAAGTACTAGGATGTCGATCATGGGGATGTGCCGAGGTTGAGAATGGAGTGACAATGGAATTAGAGAATGGTCAGAACCTGTTCGGGTGGTCGACCAATCA
The DNA here is from genome assembly GCA_040375885.1 of Methylococcus sp. Classification (GTDB taxonomy): domain Bacteria; phylum Pseudomonadota; class Gammaproteobacteria; order Methylococcales; family Methylococcaceae; genus UBA6136. The sequence goes on along the minus strand of JBEIRQ010000281.1, from coordinate 1,307 downwards.
CAGCCTGATCCTGATGAATAAGGATCGGTCTTTCAATCAAAATGGGATGTTGGACCATCGCCTCAATGAGCCTCTGATCGGTCAGATTCTTATCATTGAGGTTGAGCTCTTTATAGGGAAGCTCCTTGGTTCTGAGGAGCGCTCTTGGAGTGATCCTCAGCATTTTTAAGAGGGCTATCAGGGTCTCCCTATCCGGCGGATCTTTGAGGTATTCCCTGATCACAGGTTCAATCCCCTGACTTCTAATGAGTTCAAGGGCTTCACGCGACTTCATGCAGCGGGGGTTGTGATAGAGCGTTGTAGACATGAAAGATCCCTCAGATTGAATAGCAATGAAGCGACTAGATATCAACGCGTTCCATCTTAAGGAGTTCCCTTAGGACCGTCGTCGCATAGGATCCTGAAGGTAAGGTAAAAGACACCTTCAAGGCATCCTCGGAAAGCCTTTCATAGGTGAGGTTTTGAGGGCACAGTCTAAATGGGCGACGTTGGGTTTCAAGGCCTGCTTGCCGGAGTCCTTCAATGAGATCCATATGTTGATGTTCAATGGCTTCTTCTATCAAGCGGGCGCTCCCGGTCGCAGCTGAAAGCGCTTGCCCGACCATGACGCCACTTGGGTGGATGATCTTCATCGCCATCCGATCGTTAATCGCCTGATCATTTGGATCTGGCATGAAGAAGCTCTTGGAATCCTCAAACATAAAAACATCGCCCTCGACCCACTGGTTCCAATTTCGCTCCTTGACTCTGATCGCTAAGAGCTCATTGAAAATCTGGGAGCGGGCTGCGGATAGAAAAAGACCTCGGCGGTGTGCATCGATGCGCTGCCCGTTGTCTTTAAATAGTTGGCGCGCTCGTTCGGTATTATCGCCTTGATGGCCAAAGCGCTGTGGGCCGAAATAGTTTGGAACCCCATCGCGCTGAATCGCCAGGAGTCGTTCTTCAAGGGCTTCTGGAGAGACCGTCAGATGTCGAAGACAGAGGCTAAATCGGTTCCCCTTCAGCGCTCCTTTGCGAAGTTTTCTGGCATTTCTTGTGGCGGCTAGGACCCTCATAGAGGGGGTGTTGAAATCGGACCACTCAGGATCCTCTTTTCCAGGTAATTGAATGCTAAACCACTGCGTGGTTAACCCGTGGCGATCTTTGAGTCCCGCATAACTGACGTCACGAAGTTTTACGCCACAAAAGCGCGCCAGTTGTTTGGCCACAATATCCGTATTTTCACCGGCTTTTTCGACATGAACAAAAGCATGCTCGCCGTCTCCTGAGGCTTCAAAGCCTAAAACTTCCTCGACGATAAAGTCCGT
>JBEIRQ010000173.1:0-4120 GCA_040375885.1 Methylococcus sp. | reverse complement strand
CTTTCGCAATTTGTACCGGGTCTGTTCTATGGCCTTCATGGTATCGCCTACATCTTGGTTGGCTTCGTGATGCCTTTCGTCTATGGCTCATGGCGATTTGTTGTTTTCCATATTTTTATGGGACCTATCCTCTCCATTTTGACCACGCGGGACCCCAACGAATACGCGGCCGTTTGGTGTCTTTTCTCGATCGCCCTGTGCCTTTCAGTGATCAAATCTCCGATTAGAAGATACCTTCACGTTGAGCGGTGGCCCTTCTATCCGGTCCGTACGCATTAATCAGGTTTTTTGGCGGATCTTCGGTGGCAGCCCCAATCCTTTGGGTGAGGCTGCAACCAGATCCTCCCTTTCTTGCCATCATTCCTTTGGGTTTTCGATAGAGAACCCCCTGCGTAAGGCGTTGTTGATTTTGCCCGAGGGGGGCATCAAAAAAGGCCTTCCTAAATCGGTCAAACAAAGATGGTAGATTATTCGCATGATGTCTCATCTTACGAATAAAACACCACCACCTGATCCCGTCGGCGGTACGTTTTTGCAGGAGCAAGCTCATACGCTATTAGCCTGTCCTGATTGTGATCTGGTTTTTCCGCTGCCATCGCTTGCGCCAGGAGAAAAGGCGCGTTGTGGCCGCTGCGGCGCTGTCCTCATGGAGCATCAGGGCCATGGGATCGATTATTCCATTGCCCTTGCGCTGACCAGCCTCGTTCTGTTTGTGCTGTCCAATACCTTTCCCCTATTGAAGCTCCAAATCGCTGGTCGTGAGCAAGTTGGTGCTTTTACTACGGGGGTCCATGCCCTTTACGATCAAGGTTTTTGGGAAATTGCATGGCTCGTGCTGTTGGTCACCATTATTGCCCCGCTCTTTAGAATTATCTCGGTTTTATATGTCCTCTTGCCCTTATGGTTTGGTCGAAGGCTCTTAGGGGCGGCGCGCATTTTCCGCTGGATGGAGATTTTGAGGCCCTGGGCTATGAGCGAAGTATTTATGTTGGGTATTCTTGTGGCCATGGTCAAACTCGGTGATCTTGCATCGATTCAACCCGGTGTTGCCCTCTATTCATTTGGTGGATTAATCCTTTTTATGGCGGCTACCGATGCGTCTTTGGATGAATATGCGATTTGGATGAGGTTGGAGGATGGGGTATGAGCAGGACCCCATCAACCGCCTTGGCTCTTGGGCTCATTCTTTGTCATGATTGCAAAAGGCTGAACGATGCTCCGAATCTTAAGGCGCATGGTCTTTGTTGTCGCTGTGGTAGCCGGCTTCATTCGAGAAAGCCTGAGAGTCTGGCGCGAACCTGGGCCTTGACCCTCACGGCTTGTCTTCTTTATGTTCCTGCCAATGTGCTTCCGGTGATGACGGTCGTGATGACGGGTCGTGCCGAGGCAGATACCATTCTGAGTGGGGTGAAAGCGCTGTTAATTGGGGGGATGTGGCCTCTGGCGTTACTGGTTTTTTTTGCCAGTATTACTGTTCCAGTCCTCAAATTGTTGGTGCTGATCTTTCTCCTTTTGTCCGTCCAGATGAAGTCCCGCTGGCGCCCAAGGGAGCGTACGGCCCTCTACCGACTGACCGAAACCATTGGTCGCTGGTCCATGATTGATATTTTTGTGATCGCCATTTTGGTAGCTTTGGTGCAGGTGGGTGCCCTTGCGACGATCACTGCAGGGCCCGGCGCTGTGGCCTTTGGTGGTGTCGTGGTCTCTACCATGCTCGCGGCCATCAGTTTTGATCCACGTTTGATTTGGGATGCCATGGAGACGCCTCATGAAGTCGACTGAACGCGATTCTTCGGGGCGAGGCCCGATGGATCGTTCCCTTCTTTTGACAGCGGCCATCGAAAAATCGAGGGGGCTTTCGCTGGTCTGGTTGATTCCCCTGCTCGCACTCCTGATTGGGATCTGGTTGGCTTATAAAACCCTGAGTGCCGAAGGGCCCATCATCACGATCCATTTCAAGGAGGCGCCAGGTCTTGAGGCGGGAAAGAGCAAGATCAAATACAAGGATGTCGAAGTGGGGGTTGTGGAAACGGTCCTCTTGAATGAGGACTTGTCCCAGGTGATTGTCACGGCGAAGATGGAAAAGCATGTCGCCTCACACCTCGGGGAAGAAACCGCATTTTGGGTGGTTAAACCGCAATTAGGTCTCAGTGGCGTTTCAGGTTTGGATACCCTGATGGCTGGCAACTATATCGGGGTTGAATTCAGTGCGGGTAGCCCGGTTCGTGAATTTCAAGGTCGCGATCAGCCGCCACGAATCAATCCCGAGACCCCCGGCCGTTCCTTTACCCTCATGGCTGAGAATGCAGGGCCCCTCAAGTACGGAACGCCCATCTATTTTAGGGATATTCAGGTCGGGCAGGTGGTTGATGTCGCCTTAGCGGATGATCGCCAAGGTGTTCAGGCGGAAATCTTTGTGGAGGCCCCCTACCACCAGCTGATTCGAAATGACAGTCGATTTTGGCAAATCAATGGGGTGGATTTTTCGATGGGGGCGCAGGGTGTTAACTTCAAGGTCGGCTCTTTGATGTCACTCCTCGGGGGAGGGATCGCCTTTGAGTCCCCCAGCCTCAATGTTCAAGAGGCCCAACCAGCGGACTCTGGCACTAAATTTCGACTCCATAAGGACCTCGATGCAATCGCCGAGGGTTCCTATAGACTTCGAAAGCCTTACCTCCTTTATTTTGAGGACTCCGTCCGCGGTTTGAATGTCGGCGCCCCGGTCGAACTAAAGGGTATTCGGATCGGCACAGTCACCGATATTCGTCTTGATATCGATTTTAAGACCCAGAAAGTTAGGATTCCGGTCGTCGTGGAGGTCGATCCTGAGCGATTGATTCCCATTGGGGGCGAGAACGAGATCAGTCGATTCATGAAAGCGCATCAGGCTGAAATTGATGCGGGCCGCCACCCCGGCATCGAGAAAATGGTTGAGCAAGGCCTTAGGGCGCGCCTGAAAACAGGGAGTCTACTCACGGGTCAGTTGTATGTTGATATCGATTTTTATCAAGAAGCGGCCCCTAAAAAGCTGCTCTATGGGGGCCTCTATCCAGAGATTCCGACCCTACCTTCGGTGGTGGATGAGCTCCAGAAAAATGTCACCGAGGTTGTTGCGAGCCTGAAACGTTTGCCGCTCGACAAAATTGGTCAGGAGCTTTTGGGGACGCTCAAGGGCAGCAATCGGCTGCTGAATACCCCTGAACTTCAGGACACCATTCGCGCCATGAATCTCGCGATGAACGATATTCGTCAACTGACTCAGACAGCTGATAAGCAGATCGTCAATCTAGCGGCGAGTGTAGAAAAGGCGATGGGCTCAACGATCAAGGTCCTCGAGCAGATACAGCCGGGTGCTCCCATGGCGGTTGACATGTCGAATGCCCTTGAAGAGTTGGCGGCATCCGCTCGATCCATCAGAGTTTTAACGGAATACATTGAACGACATCCTGAAGCCTTGTTGCAAGGTAAGGGTGGTAAGGGAGGTAAATGATGTCCCATCGTGTGTGGTTGATCTATGGGGTTTGGATCTCGTTTCTGGGGTTCCTTGTTCTAGGCGGTTGTAGCAGCCCGGAGCCTCGTTTTTATGTGCTGTCGGGGGCTTTTGTTGATCGCTCCCCGCATGACTTCAAGGGCCCGGAAGTCGCCGTTGGGGTTGGCCCGATCGACTTCCCGGATTATTTGGATCGGCCACAGATTGTGACCCGCAGTGGCCAGAACGAAATTTTTGTCGCCGATTTCGATCGCTGGGCTGAGCCTTTGAAAGCGAATGCCATTCAGTGTCTCACGGAGGATCTCTCGAACTATCTAGGAAGCCGGAGGGTCGTTTCTTATCCTTGGCGGAGAGCGGTCGAGGTTGATGCCCAGGTGATTGTCAAGGTCATTCGGTTTGACCGCATCGAGGGGGGGGATGCCGAATTAAGAGTCCGTTGGTCAATCCTTAGTGGGGATGGGAAATCGGAGCTTTTGGTCCGGGAGAAAAGTTACCGGACAAAGCCTCAGGGGGATGGCTTCGATGCGACCGTCTCGGCGATGAATCTTGCCTTGCATGATTTCGCGAAGGAGGTCGCGGAGGCCATTCGTGGACTGTCTGTGGCGAAGACTGCTATGACACGTTGAAATG
>JBEIRQ010000309.1:0-2559 GCA_040375885.1 Methylococcus sp. | reverse complement strand
GAAGACCTGAATGTGAAAGGCATGGGCGGCAAGGCCAACCTTTCTCGCTCAGTAGCCGATGCTGGGATGCGGATGTTTGGGACGCAGATGGAATACACGTTTGTGATGACGGGCGCTTTTTTGTTTACCCATCCACGGTCGCACTAAGCACAAAAGTCTTTTCTGGCTGTGGCCAGTTGCACGACATGCCGCTAGGAAAGGACACCTTGTCCTGCGACTGTGGGTTGATGATCGACCGAGATTTGAACGCGTCGATCATCCTGAAAACTGCGGCAAGCTCTGCCGTGGGAGCCTCTTCTGAGAATGGCTCTGGCGCTGCCTTGGCCGCGTGAAACCATCCTCGATGAAGCAGGAAGAAAAGGTCAGATGTGAGAGATTTAGTCAGACATTTCAGAGCGGACCAATGAGTTCTAAAGCGAGGCCCATATAAGGCGCCAATTGAGGAATTTGAGGCACCTTAAGTCCTTTGCCGACTACGTGACGGAGGAGGTTGTTGAGCCAGGGGCGATTTGATTCCGCTTGGCCAAGAATGAAGGTATAGCCTTCACCTTCGGGGTGAAGCGCAAAGTGACTCAGATGGAGGATGATGCTTTCCTTTTCGCCGTAGAGCGTGGCCTCAACAGAGAGCGTTCTTTGTCCTAGATCGACGTTGAACGCGCTGACCTTGGCAATCCCTTTGAGGACGAGATTAGCGACCATGGTGATCAGTCGTTCAGGCGTCCATTTGATGGCGGTTTTGATTAGTCGTGCAGTCAGGCTCATGGGTGTTCGAATGGGGGGTTTGGTGGATAAGCTTTCGCCCTTAGGGTTCTTCTGAAGTTTATCTGAAGACGGCCCACCGTCAATCAGTTGCCCAGTGTATTTCGTTAAAGTGCAAAGATATGGGCGGCTTTTAGGGCGTAAAATAGCCTGAACGATGAATGGTTTTAAAAGGATCACAACCCTATGAATATCGGCACAGCCCTGACAACGGGAGCGACCCGCGTGATGCTGCTTGGCAGCGGAGAGCTTGGCAAGGAGGTCGCGATCAGTCTCCAGCGTTATGGTGTCGAGGTCATTGCTGTAGACCGCTATGAGGGGGCCCCGGCCCATCAAGTTGCGCACCGAAGCCATGTGATCGACATGACCGATAGCGAAGCCCTCCTGGCCCTGATTCGAAAAGAGCGTCCCCATTTTGTTGTGCCTGAGATTGAGGCGATTGCGACAGAGGCGCTGGTTGAAATGGAGGCTTTGGGTGAAGTGATGGTGATTCCGAATGCTCGGGCGGTTCGCCTGACCATGAACCGGGAAGGCATTCGGCGGCTTGCTGCAGAGGAGCTTCAGCTCCCAACGTCGCCTTTCGTTTTTACCGATTCCAAGGAAGGGCTTCGCTCTGCGGCGGTGCTTCTTGGCTTCCCCTGCTTCGTCAAACCGATCATGTCGTCATCCGGTAAGGGGCAATCGATGCTCTTGAGTCAGGCCGACATTGAGGCTGCTTGGCATCATGCCCAAGAGGGTGGGCGAGTTCGAAATACACGAATCATTGTGGAGGGATTCATCGACTTTGATTACGAAATTACCCTTTTGACGGTTCGATCTCTTCTCGCTGATGGCGAGGTGGCCATCCATTTTTGTGAACCTGTGGGGCATCTGCAGCAGGGCGGGGATTATGTCGAGAGCTGGCAGCCGCAACCGATGAGTGATACGGCCAAGAAGGAGGCGCAGCGGATTGCCCGGGCGGTGGTTGATAATTTGGGTGGTCGAGGCCTTTTTGGGGTCGAGTTGTTCATCAAGGGTGATCAGGTCTGGTTCAGTGAGGTCAGCCCGAGACCGCATGATACTGGGATGGTGACGATGATTACCCAAGCGCAGAGTGAATTCGAGCTGCATGCCCGAGCTATTTTGGGGCTTCCTGTGGGGGCCCAGCTTCGTGAGCCTGGGGCCAGTGCCGTTATTTATGGCGGCGTTGATGCTTATGGGCTTTCTTATCAAGGACTTCCAGAAGCGTTGCAGGAGGAAGGCGTTGAGGTGCGATTGTTTGGTAAACCGGAATCGTTTCGCCGTCGCCGGATGGGGGTGGCTCTTGCCGTTGGGGAGACTGTCGAGGAGGCTCGATCCCTGGCCCATAAGGCGGCTTCGAAGATTGTGCCGATCGCTTTTGTTTGAACGCCTTCGGTTCACAAGCTCAAAGATCCATGTAACACTTTCCCTTTAAGGTTTTGATCGCCCACTGAATGCTCCGTTACTTTTTGGCCCCTAAACGTTTGTGTTGGCTTTTCCTCGTGATCGGAGCTCCCGTTCATGCGGATGTCTACAAGATGGTCGGTCGAAACGGCCAGGTGATCTTTTCTGATAAGCCAGCCGGAGCCGGTTACCATCTGGTTATCAAGTCAAATGGTCCGGCGCCAATCGCCGCTCCCCCAGCCGCCGCGACTGTCAGTCGCCCTCGCGGGCCTTCGGGCGAGATTATCCTTGGGAATGGGCCGCGCCCAATTCCAGCGCAGCCCCCCCGAGTGGGGCCGCGGCTTGAGCGGGGGCCCCGTCAACTCCAGTATGCCCCTCTGGTTGAGCGGGCAGCGG
>JBEIRQ010000199.1:0-3570 GCA_040375885.1 Methylococcus sp. | reverse complement strand
CATGGCCAACAATCAGGCCGGAGAGAATAGGAATCATCGGAAAGATACAGGGCGTAAACGCTAATAAAAGCCCCATCCCAAGGAAGCTTCCGATCGTTAACCAGAGTGAATCCTTTTTCAAGGTATCAACCACCGTACACTGCTCTGAAAGGCCTTCGGTTTCGATAAACCCGGTCGCAGGACCCACCTCACATTCGCCAAGGGGTGCCGACGTCCCTGCCTCTGCGACAGGGGGGTTCGGCGCTGGAGGCCCCTAGCATCAGTGGGATCGTCTTGGTCATCGGTGGATAGCAAACACCCCGATCTGCACAGCCCTGGAAGGAAGCCGTGAGACTCAAGGCGCTTTCAAGGCGTCCTGGATTTAACAGAGGCAATTCAAACGTGACGTCCTCATGAAAGACTTCCACGGAACCAAATTCAGGGTCCTCTTTAGGTTCCCCACGAGGCGCCTCATACGTCCCAAGCACGATATCGGCGGGGCCTTGGATGGAAAACCCGAATTTTTGCCGATAGAGATAGTAACCTTTGGCCACCCTAAAAGTGACCCTGAGTCGATCCACCGACAGCACCTCCGCCTCAAACCTAAAGGCCTGATCCGGTGGCAACAATTCCTGATTGCCACCCGTTGGGCGAAGCCCCAAGGATTTCAAAAGATCCTGAGCCCCGTTTTCGGCGGCGGCTAAAACGACCGGGTTTTCTGGCCAGGCAAAAGCAATCTGCTCCCGATGCGGCCGATAACAAACGCCGACATCGGCACAACCCTGCGCCGTGACCTCTAATTGAACAGCCTTTGGGACGCTGCCCCTTTGACTCAAGGGAACCCGAACCTCGAGGTGGCCCCGATAAACCTCCATATCCCCCATATTGTCATCATGCTCGAGATGGCCTTGAGGATAATCTGGGGCCCCCAGCTCAACCCCAGGGGTCAGTGAGGCAAACTTCAAATGCTTCCGATAGAGATGGTAGCCATCGGCAATATCCCATCGAAACACCACACTTGAGGGCTCCTCGTGATGAGAAAGCCTAAAAGCCTCCTCAGCAGGAAGGAGATCGCTGGCGGACAGCGCCAAAACCTTAGGGCTCGATATCAGCCCGAGCAGCCCGAGGACAAGAAACAAGGAGAAAAGGGAGCGTATCGGCAACATTAAGACACCACCATACTGTCCAAATCGGATCTTAACCACTGAAGATAGCGCGCCGAACCCCCGGTCATGGGAAGGGCAATAATTTCAGGCAATTCATAAGGATGATGCTCATCAAGCCATGCCGTCAGCGACTCTAAGCTTGCAAGAACCGTCTTGATCAAGAGAAGATGCTCCTCTTGCGATTCAAGTTGCCCCTTCCAGCGATAGATCGATTCTACGCCTGGAACAATGCTGACGCAGGCCGCCATACCATTCTCGATGACCCCTCGGGCCAACCGACGGGCCGTATCGACATCCGGACAACTTGAAAGAACGACCACCGCGCTTGATGACATGAACCTGCCCGCTCCTTTATAAAGTGGGCCGATTCTAAACCTAGGAGAACACATTGACCATGAGCCGCGGCTTCTTGACCCTTCTGGCTCTTCTCCCCTTTGTCGAGGTCGCCCTCCTCGCAAGGCTCGTTGCCAGCATCGGTTTTATCAATACACTCGTCTACCTGCTGCTGGTGGCGGTACTGGGCGTCAGCCTGATCAAAAAGACCGGTATGAGGGCGCTGTTGAACACCCAACAGGCGCTTAAGCGCGGCGAAGTCCCGGCCCAAGAGGTTGCTGGGAGCGGCATCGCGGTTCTTGGAGGGATTCTCCTCGTGATCCCGGGTCTTCTCACCGATGCCCTCGGTCTCTTGATTTTATGGCCTCCAATCAGACAGCGACTTGCCCGGTTCCTCCTCGAACGCCCGAATGTTGTGGTGAACTCTAAAGCGAGGACTAAAGAGCCTGATGTTCTTGAAGGGGAGTTCCGCCGCGAGGATTGATCAAAAAAGTTCCTCTTGGCCTTTGGGAAGAGATTCGGCAAACTCACGCGGCCACACAACCCCTCGGAGGAAACCTTATGACGATCCAGATTGGCGAAACCATACCCGCCGGCCACGTAATGGAATGCAGCACATTCGATCCCGACAATGGCTGCCCCATTAATCCTGAAAAGATCGAACTTTTAGCTGCCGCCAAAGGCCGCAAGATCGTCATGTTTGGCGTTCCAGGTGCCTTTACGCCGACCTGCTCTTTGAAACACCTGCCAGGCTATATTGAGGAGGCGGCCAAGCTGAAGGCCAAAGGCGTCGATGAGATCTGGTGTATTTCCGTCAACGACCATTTCGTGATGGCCTCCTGGGGCCGTGAACAGGGTGCTGCCGGCAAGGTCCGCATGTTCGCCGATGGATCTGCCGAGTATGTCACCGCCTTAGGCCTTGACCGGGACCTTCACGCCAATGGCATGGGTACGCGCTCACAGCGGTTTGCCATGATCATTAATGATGGTGTGGTCCAGTATCTCGGCGTTGAAGCCTCAGGGAAATTCGAGGTGTCGAACGTCGAAGCCGTCCTTGCCGCCCTCTAATCAATCCTTTTGATGTCTCGAACGTCTGCGAATGAAGGGTGCCGAGCGGCTAACCAGCCCCTCGGCGCTCGCAAAAAGATTGAGCGGGAGGCGAACCCTAAAGACAACGGCCGCTTGATGGGCTCGTAACGGCTATCGCTCAAGCGCTGTTGGGCAGTCCAGAAACCCAATCAGTCGTCGATCGCAATAATCCTTGGAACATGTCGCCCTCCTTCGAAGGGCGTCTCAAGGAAGGTCTGAACGATCTTTTTGGCCATTTCAAGCGTCACAATCCGTTGGCCGATAGCGATACAGTTGGCATCGTTGTGGGAGCGGGTTAGAAAGGCCGTCTCCTCATTGAAGGTATACCCACAACGACAGCCTTTGACACGATTGGCTACAATCGCTTCGCCATTGCCACTGCCGCCCAGGACGATGCCCCTCTCAATGTCCCCTCGAACAACCGCCTCGGCGCAAGGACGGATCCAAGTAGGGTAATCGGTGCGCTCATCACTAAAGCAGCCATAGTCGGTCATCTCATGCCCAAGCGTTGAAAGCCATTGACGAAGCGCTTCTTTGTATTCAAAGCCAGCGTGGTCGGAGGCGATTCCAATTTTCATCTATTTTTCTCCTAGAGATCGATCAGGGTGATGGGTTTTACTCCACTAAGGTTAAAGGAAAAAACCGGCTAGAGAAAAACCAAAGATGTCCTCAGGCATCCTTGGCGGATCTCATGCTTGATTAAATTGGAATCTGAACACACTCATGTTCATAGATACCCCACCGGGATGGCGGTCACACCCTGGGACAGCGGGATGTTGCGCTCTACCATGCAAAGCACCGCGTCAGGTCCAACCGTTTTACCCAACTTATCAAGCACGGCAAACTGGCGCCTGGCGCTTTTTGAAGGGGACGCCGTTTTTTTGACCTCTACCGGATACAAGGTGTCACCAGACTCGATGAGAAGATCGACCTCCTGCTGGTCTGTGTCAAGGTAAAAAAAGAGGTTGGCCTCAAGACCGTTGTGCCAATAACTCTTCACGAT
>JBEIRQ010000245.1:0-3144 GCA_040375885.1 Methylococcus sp. | reverse complement strand
TTGATGATTGTTCTTGGCTCCAATCTTGGATCTGGTTTTGGGACTTATTTATTAGCCGGTAATCTGACGGCCACAGGTCGGCAGTTGGCCTTAACCCAGTTATTAGTCAAATCCCTCGGTGTTTTGATTCTGCTACCGGCGCTGTTGATTGAGGTGATCGCTCAGGTGCCCGGACTGATGGCCTTCATCGATTCTTTTGGGGCGGACCTGCCGCATAAGGTGGCCTTGGTTTTTTTACTTTTACAGCTCCTATCGGCGTTAGGCTCGGCTATTTTTGGAGGCGCTCTTGAGGCCCTCGTGGTCAAGGTTTGCCCTCAGCGCCCCATGGAAAACCTTTCGAAACCTGTTTATCTCTATGACCAGGCGTTGGAGGAGGGTGAAACCGCCTTGGATTTGGTGGAAAAAGAGCAGGCCCGACTGGTCCATTTACTGCCCCGGCTTCTCGATGAACTCAGGCCAGAAGAGGTGGAAGGAACGCTTTACATCGGCAAGGAGCTTCATCAAGCGTGTGCCAGTATCGGCGGTGAATGTCAGCTATTTATTGATCGTCTCATGGGCCTTCCGCAATCCCACGCGACCCTAGAGCGGATCATGGCCGCGCATTCGCGTAATGAACTCTTGTTCCATCTCCAAGAGGGTACCAATACCTTACTTCAAGAACTGCGCAGTGGTTTTTTAGAGCCGGAGGCGGAGGCTCTTCGGGGGAGCCTGGTCGAAGGCTTGGTGACTATTTTGATGATTCTCGATGATGCCGTAGAGGCCTCTTCTCAAGACCACCATCTGCTGCTGACGTTGACCTCTGATCGAGAGGGCGTGATGAAAAACTTACGAGAGGGCATTGCCCGAAGTCAAGGAAGCCTTGGGGTCGAGAGTTGTCGGCGATTGCTGGCGGCGACGAGTCTTTTGGAGCGGCTGATCTGGTTGATCCATCGTTTTGCGATCTTATTGAAAAGCGAGTCTGGTGGCTATCAGACGGACGATTCGATGGAAGACGTCGTGATCGATAGCCCTTGATTCTCTGATGGTTTGATCGATTGATCAAAGGTCGATCGGTAACCCGAGTTCAACGTAATTCATCGCTGGAAGCTTTAAGGTCGAAGGCAGACTGCGGTCATAGTGGTGGAGCCATACAAAGGGCCACCTGATCCATAAGGGGAGCCGATGGCTGCTTCCAGCCCGGAGATCTTCTCGTCCAGAGAAGTAAACGATCTCCGAGGCCTCCTTCCACCAGCCTCTTTCTTGTCCGTACAGAATGACCGCATGGATTGAAATGCCTTCGGCAAAGCCGTGAGCGACCGTCAGAAAGTGAATATCCTTTTCATAGTCTTTCGCGGTTATTCGAGCGTTATCGTTGATGCGCGGCGTATCCGCGGCCATGAAATCAACGATGACCGTGGGTTGATAGAGCATCGAGGTCAACTGGACCTGCCTTAAAAGCGCCGTTGGGGCGATTTCGCTGCCCCCGGGGGGAAAGGGGAGATGCTGAAAGAAGATGGCGGGCCGTTTTTGGAGATAAAGGTCCTTTCGGTTATTCGCCAGCTCTACGAAGAGTGGAATCGGCAGGTCGATGCGTTGGGCGACCCCGACCAGATACCGAGTCCCAAGAATCCAGGCCGCCAGCAACCAAGCGACGGTCACTGCAATGATCAGGGTGAGATAGTGACCTTCAGGGAGTTTGGTGATGGTGGCCGCGAAGAAAAGTCCATCCAGGGGGATGGCAAAACAGCAGAAGGCCAGCACCTTGATCGGGGACCATCGCCAGAGGAAATAGATGACCAGCGTGAAGGCGATTGTGGTCAGCAACATCGTCGCTGAAACGGCAAACCCATAAGCTGAGGCGAGGGCTGAGGAAGATCCAAAGATCAGAACGAGGAGGATGCAGCCCATGGCCATTAGTGTGTTGATTTCCTTCACATAGATCTGACCCCGATGGCTCTTCGATGTTTGAAAGATCTTAAGACGCGGCAAGTATTCGAGCTGGATCGCCTGGTTGGCCAAAGAGAACATGCCTGAAATCACCGCTTGGCTCGCAATCACGCTTGCCATTGTCGCCAGGAGCACCATCGGAATGATTAATTCCATCGGCAGCATCGCAAAAAAAGGACTGTGCTCAAGGTCCCCAACCGATGGGTTTTTAAGAAGCCAGGCCCCTTGGCCGAAATAATTTAAGACGAGGCCATTGAGTGCGAAAAGATACCAGGCAAAGCTGATCGGCTTTCTCCCGAAATGTCCCATATCGGCATAAATCGCTTCAGCGCCGGTTACGGCAAGGAGAATCGATCCTAGGAGCCCTAGAACCTGATTTAAGGTGAGACCTTTAACGAGGTAAAAGGCATGAAGGGGTGATAGGGCGTGGAGAATTTCAGGGGCATCAATGATCTGTTTGAGTCCGAGGAGCCCGATGGCAGTAAACCAGATCAACATGACCGGGGTAAATAGGCGGCTTAAGGCCGAAGTCCCGAGGCGCTGGATGGCGAAGAGCAGGGTCAAGATGACGATGCTTGCCAGCATGATCCAATGATCGATGCCAGAAACAATCGGCTTGAGTCCTTCGGTCGCGGCCATGACGGAGAGGGCGGGGGTGATCAGGCTATCGGCAAAAAGAAGCGCCGCCGCGGCGATAGCGATCGAGGTCGTGAGGATGACCGCCGCCTTTCCCTTGAACGCTTCCTGAGACTTCAGGAGCGCGACGAGGGCAAAAATACCGCCCTCACCCTTGTTGTTGGCCCGGGTAACAAAGAAAAGATATTTGATGCTGACGATCAGGAATAAGGACCAGAGGATTAATGAAACAATCCCGAGAATCGACTCGGCCCCTGCCGGTATGCCCGGCGTTTTAAGGGATTCACTCATCGCATACATCGGACTGGTGCCGATATCGCCAAAAACGATCCCAAGGGCGGCGAGGGCGATTGGGAGCGGTCGATCGTTCTCAGAGTGGCCCGACATAGGGGGTTTCGTTCGGTTTAAGTGGGGGCTGCTGGGAGGCCTTTGAGACTGTTATCTTAAGGCTCTTTCGGTTACATTGGATTACAGCAGAGGAGCTTGTGGCTCAGCAACCAAACCCCACACAAGAGGGGTTTTCTGAGAGTGTATCCCTTGATGTGAAGGGACTTTATTTCGCCGAAAGAATTTTATGAACGG
>JBEIRQ010000371.1:0-2039 GCA_040375885.1 Methylococcus sp. | reverse complement strand
ACCAGCCCCCTCTACACCCTCCGTGAATGTCTTCGCGCTGCTGAAGAGGCGCCAACAGAGCCTCTGGTTCTCGGGCTATTATCACTCATCTTCTGGACCATCGTCTTAGTCGTCGGCGTCAAGTATGTCGTGTGCATTATGCGGGCAGACAACCAGGGGGAAGGCGGCATCATGGCCCTCCTGGCGCTCGCGCTTCACTCAGACCGCCTATCGAGAGCGGGCCATCAAGCGCTCGTGATTGCCGGCCTGATCGGTGCAGCCCTTTTTTATGGCGACGGCGTCATCACCCCGGCGATTTCGGTCCTGAGCGCTATCGAAGGCATCGATCTGGTCAACCCACCGATCACCCCCTATGTGATACCACTGACTCTGACGGTTTTGACCGCCCTATTCATGTTGCAGCGACAGGGAACGGCTCTGGTCGGCGGCTTATTTGGCCCCATCATGCTCATCTGGTTTTTTTGCCTTGGCGGTATGGGCGTAAGCAAGGTCATTGAAAACCCCATGGTCTTGATGGCCATCAACCCACTTCACGCGAGTCAGTTCATCATCGCGCATGGGATACAGTCGATTGTGGTCCTCGGGGCCGTGGTGCTGTCCGTGACGGGAGCCGAAGCCCTCTATGCCGATATGGGCCACTTTGGCGAAAAACCAATCAAAAGAGCCTGGTTTTTCTTGGTGTTTCCCGCGCTGATCCTCAATTATCTGGGCCAGGGCGCCACGGTCCTTAGCCAGCCTGAAACCATCAGCAACCCTTTCTTCCTGATGTTTCCGGATTGGGCACTGATCCCGATGGTGATCCTTGCAACCTTGGCCACCGTGATTGCCTCGCAAGCGGTCATCTCAGGAGCCTACTCCTTGACCCAACAGGCCTTCTTGCTGGGGTATATCCCAAGAGTTCGCATCCAGCATACCTCTGAAACCGAACGGGGTCAGATCTATCTTCCGGGCCTCAATACCCTGCTATTGGTCGCCATTATCTTTTTAGTGCTGACCTTTAGAAGCTCTAGCGCGTTGGCTTCTGCCTACGGCATCGCGGTAACCGGCACCATGCTGATGACCACCATTCTCTTCACCGTTGTGGCCCGTCAAGCGTGGGGCTGGCCTCGCCACCGGCTGATTCCTCTGATTCTCTTATTCCTGGTCGTGGATTGCGGATTCCTCGGCGCAAACCTTCTCAAATTCATGGAAGGCGGGTGGGTCCCAGTCCTTTTCGGCCTTATGGTCTTTATCGTGATGACCACCTGGGTCAAGGGACGCGACCTGATCAATCGAAGCCTACTTCCGCGCAAAGGTAAACTCGAAGGGTTCCTTGAAATGGCGCTGGATGCCACCCCGCTCAGGGTCGCTGGCACCGCGGTCTATCTGTCAGCGCCTGGAGAAGGCATCCCCAATGGTCTCTTGCAGAATTTTCGGCATAACAAGGTCCTTCATGAGACGGTGATCATCCTGAGCATTGTCACTACCGATCGCCCGCGGGAGCTGGAATCTAGCCGTTTTACCCATGAATCTCCCCATCCTGGCATCCATCTCCTCGCTGCCCGCTTTGGTTTCATGGAGCTTCCTGATATTCCGAAGATTTTGTCGAAATCCAGTCGACTCTTTGAGTTCAATGGGGATCCAAACGATATCTCCTATTTTGTCAGTCGCTTGCAACCGGTCGCCACAGACCTACCAGGGATGGCACTTTGGCGCGAAAAGCTGTTCGGCGTGATGCTCCGAAATGCGGCTCAGGCCTCTGACTTCTATCAAATCCCCTCAGAGGATGTGATCGAGCTCCACATGAAAATCGATATCTGATCTGGGCATGACCAGATAGATGTGGAGATGGTCTGGCGAACAGTCCAGAGTGACCTTCCCTCATGGCATACGCAAATCAGCAGACTGCGCACCGGGATCATCACAATGACGTCCTATGCCCCAGGGTTCCCCGAAAGAACGATGACTGACGCATCAGTTCAGCACAATCCCTCGCTTGGGTATAATCAGCCGTCGAAAATTTCACTTCCACAAGGAGACTAACCAGTGCCGTCATTTGT
>JBEIRQ010000154.1:0-4647 GCA_040375885.1 Methylococcus sp. | reverse complement strand
GGGGTAAAGGGAATAAAAACTCAAAAGCGTGGTATCAGAAACTTTTGGCCATCCAGTTCCGCCACGAGATGCTCCGCTTCGATATCGATCAGTAAGAGGCCACCTGGAAGAAGGTCACCCACCTTCAGCTTTTTCATATTGATGATAACGAAACGTTCCTCGGGACGTTCGGCATAGGCGAACATCGTAATCCTAAAATCAGGCACCCGGCTCTGAAATTCAGGCGGAAGGTCCCTGAGTGCCGGTGTACCGGGATGGCGACCTGGATGTGGCCGCGGGAGGCCGCTGTTCTGCTCGAAACTCGAAGCAACTTGATCTCCGGTCTCATTCTCAAGCTCACGATCAATCTCTTCTTCATCTAAAGCTGGGCGAGCGGGTGACCTATTGATGGCCGGTGAGGGATTAAGCGGACCTCTTATAGGTTCCGGAGGCTCGATCATCGCGGGACCCTTGGGTGTCAAAGACGGCGGGGGGAGAACCTTTGGCACAGTGGGGGGCACTTCGAGCGGCGTTGGGGCTGTCACCGTCACCTCTTTTGAGGTCGGTTGATCCCCTTTCAGTGAGGCCGTCGGCTCGGCCATAGGTAAAGCCGGCAGCGCCTGCTGACCCTCCCTCGCCAAATTTTCACCCGTCTTCTTTCCTTCCTGATAAAACCAAATTCCAAGCCCTGTGACATTTGATAACAAGAGGAGGGCCACCAACCCATAG
This sequence comes from Methylococcus sp., assembly GCA_040375885.1. GTDB lineage: Bacteria > Pseudomonadota > Gammaproteobacteria > Methylococcales > Methylococcaceae > UBA6136. Next base: position 3,939 of record JBEIRQ010000154.1, on the reverse strand, counting down.
ACCCAACGAGGGGTCTTCGGCGGCGCTTCTAGCGCCAGGCTCTTTAGACCTGGGACCTTGCCGGCTTGACGATCTCTTTCGGATTTTCTGAGCGCATCGAGGATAAAGGACACCGGATTAGCCTCCCTGCCCTTTCGAATCAGTTTGGATCAACCTTGGGACTTCAGCATCTTGGCCATGACCTGCCATCCCCATCAGCGTCAGAACACCGATAATCCCATCGGGCCTAAGTTCTAGTTCACGCTGAAAAGCCTTGACCTTCTGGACCAGCGCCTCGTCATAGATCATCTCTTGACCCGGACCGCCGATTACACCCAGTTGTTGCCGAATCCAAGGCACTAAAGGACTGGACATCAAGGGCTTCAAAGACGTCTGGGCCTTGACTGGGGGCTTCCAAACGAGGGTGGCGCGGCCGGTCCAATGGGAGAGGACCTTAGCGACATCAAAGGTTCGTGTCGACTGATCATCAGTGAAAACCGGCTGGCCATCCGATATCCCTGAAAGCAACAGAAACCGTCGGCTGCCATCGATTCTGGAAAACTCGAGGACGGCAGGAAGATTCAATTGCAAGAGTTGTTGCCAGGCGATCTGTAGCGGCTGACAGCGAAGCTCAAGGGGCCTCATCGACGCGCAGGGATCTGAGGTCGTCTTTGGCACTGTGACATGCCATCGCATGAGAAGAGTCAAAAGCGCCTCATGACGTCCAAGTCCAGCGGTCGTCATCCAGCCAGCAAAATCATCGCCGCTCATGACCGGGGGATCCCCCGAAACATCAGGGACGGGTGCAGTCGTTGCCGGTCTCTCCTCCTTGATCTCAGAGGGTGACCTTGGCGCATCAACGGGGTCTTTGATCGTCAGCGGATGCTCTTTAAGGAAATCCTTGAGCTTTTCAGAAAAGCCCAACTGAGGCGCCAATACGACGATGCTCAAAAGCCCAAAGAGGGAAATCAAAATCATCGACAAAAATGCCTTAGGCCAACGCTTCTTAGCCTTCACGCCCTTCCCGAGAAGCTCAAGGCCTGCCCTTTTGGCTAGGGATCCATCCACTCGGTGTCGCCCCAAAGCATAGGCACCCAGGAGTGAACGATCGGCGATCAGATTAATGAGCCTTGGGATCCCCTTTGATCTTTGATAAATCGCCTTGACCGCTGCTCCTGAAAATAGGGGGTCGCTAACCCCTCCCACCCGAAGACGATGCGCGAGGTAATCCCTGGTTTCTTCAAGAGACAAGGGCAAGAGATGAAATCGAGCCGTGATTCGCTGCGACAACTGCCTCAAGTTCGGGCGATCAAGCACCTGGTTCAATTCCGGTTGGCCCACCAGGATGATCTGAAGCAGTTTAGCCTGATCGGTTTCAAGATTCGTGAGAAGGCGGATCTGTTCAAGAACATCAAAGCGAAGATTCTGCGCCTCATCAATCAAGACAATGATGCGTCGCCCGGCGGCATGGGCATCCAAAAGGTAGCGATTGAGGGCATCAATCAGTTGTTTGAGGCTCGCTTTAGGTCCTTGATAGACGATGTGTAATTCATCACAGATCCCTGCAAGGAGTTCTCTTGAATTGAGCCTCGGATTAAAGATCAGGGCGAGTTCGACGTCTTCTGGCAGTTGATCGAGGAGCGCACGGCACAAGGTGGTCTTACCCATGCCCACCTCGCCACTTAAGACGACAAAGCCACCACCGACACTAATCCCATAAAGAAGATGGGCCAGAGCCTCCCGATGCTTGGGGCTGAGATAAAGGTACCTTGGATTCGGGGCGATCGAAAAAGGCGGCTCGCTGAGGGCAAAGTGCTGCGTGTACATACTAGGCAAATACCCTCACCCATCCCTCAGAAGATCCTCTGCTGGGCGCCTGATTTAAGGCGTCATCAGGAAAAATCAGGAAAAATGCAGTCAACGACTTAGTGCTTGTGACCACACATCCCGGATCCGCAACCGCCCCCAGTGAACGCGGGGGGAGCCTCTGAGCCCATCGGCTTCAAGGATGAGGACTTGCCATGGACTGCGGGCGCCGAGACCAGCTTTCGAACTTCAAGACTCCCGCAAGCGGGGCAGGCCGGCGCCGCCTCACTCATTTTGTGCATGACGGTGTAGCGATCCTCGCAGGTCCCGCATTGATAATCATAAGTAGGCATAAGTATCGTCCTTCGAAAAGCTTAGGAATGGCGTGATAGAGGATTAAAACGGTTTGACGGTTGCCAAAAGGACCATGGCAATCAAAAAAAGAACCGGAACCTCATTCATCCAGCGATAGTAGATGTGGCTTCTAAGGTTTCGGTCATGTTTGAAATCCATGAGCCAGAACCCGCACTGAACGTGATAAAGGATCAGAAGGCACAAGAGGGTTAATTTAGCGTGAAGCCACCCCGCTTCGCCATAGAGATCCCACGCATATTGAACCAGCATGGTCACCCCAAAAATCAGGGTTAAAAGCATTCCAGGGGTCATGATGCCCCAGTAAAGTTTTCGCTCCATGATCTTGAACCGTTCACGGCTGATGGCATCTGCGGCCATCGCATGATAAACAAAGAGTCTTGGCAGGTAGAAAAGGCCTGCGAACCAGGTGACCATGAAGATCAGATGGAATGCCTTGAGCCACATCATCAGGGGATCCTCACGCGTTTAAACGCCCTCTCTCGACACCGAAAAACCCGAGCCAAGTCTAACCTGGCCCGGGTCCTTCCGGCGCGATTCAGTGCTTAGTCTTCGAGTTGTTGAATACCATCAAGGAACCACGTCGGCTGGCGGCTCGCCCGGGTTCGGGTGAAATGCCACACCTCGCGAACCTGTTCTGGCCGCCCATCACGATCTTCACGCATCAGAACGTCAAAGAGGACGGTGACTTCCCGCTCGGGGCCGACATCGCGAACTTCTAATATTTCAGCGTCGACTTTGAGGAGATCGGTCTGATTAGGGGCGGCACCCCTGGATCTGATCTGATCCTGCAGTTCTCCAAAAACCTTGTCGGTGGTCAGAGCCCTCAGTTCAGCAAGATCGGCATCATCCCAAGCCTTTTGCATCATGCCGTAAGCGGCTTTTGCACCTGCGATAAAACCCGCCACATCAAAATCAGCGGGCATCAAAGGGCCTTGATGATTCGATACCCCGCCACCGCCCGCTGGCGTCTTTGAAAGGAGATCGGTATTGAAGCCAGGGCCTCTTGCTGAATCGTGCGCGTCTCGGTGAAAGACCCCACCATGATCCGAAGTCGCTGCCGCTCCGCCAAAGACCCCCGCTGAGGCAGGATTTCCAGCGGAGTTGCGGCGTGTGGCTAGGAGTTTCATCAGGAGGAAGGCGATCCCTGCAAAGACCAAAATATCCATGAAATTGATGTTCTCAAAGCCGCCGCCCATAAAGAGGGCCCCGAGAAGACCGCCGAGCATCATCCCTCCAAGAAATCGCCCAAACCCGCCACGCTGGGCCATGGCATCTCGGATGCCCTGATTTTTCTGTTGCGCTGGCGACATCTGAGGCTGGCCCTGGGCACCTGGTCGGTTCATGCCGGAACCCATCGGGCTCTGATTACGCTGGTATGGGGTGCTGTAGGAAGGCCGGCTGCCAAAAGACTTACCCCCCCCCATACGAGCGGCTGCAGCATCGTTGATGCTTGCGCCAAAAAGCCCCAGACAAAGAGCGAAACTCAAAAAGAATTCAATTTTTCGGTTCATGATCTAAAAAATCTCTGTTTCAGAAAGAACATCCATTAACATGGGGTTTAGGACCAGTCCTTTCAACCCCGCCATTTGGACCCTGTTAGAACCTTCGAAGTTTCCTTCATTGGAAAGAGAACGTCTGACTAACAATGCTCAAATCACGATCGCAGCAAACTACTGTACCATTCCCTTGTCGAATGATGTGGTACTCCTGCCCTATTTAGAGGTCATTAATGAATACGTCACAAACCATTAGCCAACGGCGCCCGGCTCAAGGCCTTCT
>JBEIRQ010000225.1:0-3310 GCA_040375885.1 Methylococcus sp. | reverse complement strand
GTGTCGCGGTAAAAAGCCTCCAATCTCCGACGGAGAACTTTCACCACGAACACGCTAAGCCACTCGAAGACCATCACTAAGCGCGTTAGGTCGACCTCATAGGCCGAGATCACCTAGACCGGGATGATCCTTCGGCCGTGGCCCCAGCGGCCAGCGAAAGATGCGCTGTGAAGTCATGATCGGAAGGTCATTGATGCTGGCATAGCGGCAGAGCATGAGTCCATCTCCATCAAAGGTCCAGTTCTCGTTACCATAGGAACGAAACCAATGACCTTCGCCATCATGCCACTCATAGGCAAAGCGGACCGCGATCCGATCGGCTTCAAAGGCCCACAAGTCCTTAATCAAGCGATATTCCAATTCCTTCGCCCATTTTCTCTTTAGAAATTCCAAAATTTGAGCTCTCCCCTCGAGAAACTCGTGACGGTTCCGCCATCGGCTCTCTTCGCTGTAGGCAAGAACAACCCGCTCAGGGTCTCGCCCATTCCAAGCATCCTCCGCCATCTGAACTTTGATCCTGGCTGAAGCTTCATCAACAAAGGGGGGCAGAGGGGGGCGTATTGTCGACATGGCAATTTTCCTAGAATGATCTCAGCGACTGGCTGATGTGCCTTGAAGCTCTGCGATCGTATTGATGTTAAGAAAAAGTTCAGGGCAATCACTGTAATCAACGACGGCTAAGGCATGCTGATGGGCCCATGCATCAACCCGTCGCTCCCCCTGATGGAGGTAATGCGTGAGACTCATCTTGAGATGGGTACCCACGACCATGACGAGGGGTTGCAGCCGTTCCCCATCATGGGGTATCACAAGATCATATTGACCGGTTTGATAGACGCTTATCAACCGACGCAAAGCCTCGGTTGAAAGTCTTGGGGTGTCACAAGGGACCACCAGCAGGAAAGGGCTTTTCGTGTGTTGCATGGCACTTAAAAGGCCCGCCAGAGGGCCCTCAAAGTTAGCATAAAGGTCCTCAAGTACAGGGTAACCCAGCCCCTGATAGTCCCCAAGGTGGCGGTTGGCACTGATGAGGACCTCCCCCACCACCGGACGCATGGCCTCAAGGACATGAGTGATCAGGGGCCGTCCAAGGTAGATCTGCAGTCCCTTGTCGAGCCCTCCCATCCGGCGCCCCCGACCCCCAGCAAGAACCAAACCGGCGGGAGACACTGCCCTGAGTGAATCCTGAGTGTTAATCTGCATACTCTAATTTCTTTTGACCGTCTCTTTTCGACCCCATGTCACCGCGTATTGTGATCCCCCTCTTTCTGGCCTTCTTGCTGGGTTGCCCTCAGAAGGCACCAGAACCTCTTTTTTTTGAGGCGTCAACAACTCAAAAGGCCTATCCGGATGTGCTGGCAGAACTAGAAATTGCCATCACTCAGCGCAATTTCAGGATCACCGGACACAATAAGATCGGGAGTGTCATCCGCGAGCGAGAGGGAAGAGCCTTTCCTGATTATGACACCATCCAGTTCTGCAACTTGAGTGAAGCCCGTATCATGCTCGAACTCTCTCCGCGAATGGTCGCCTGGATGCCTTGCAATGTCTCGGTGCGTGCTCAAGGGGATCAAGTCATCGTGACGACCCATCTCCTCCCCACAGATTCTGAGGATCCGGCACTCAATGACTTTGCCCGGCGAATGAATGAAGAACTCAAAGCCATCGTCCAGTTCGCTGTCGAACCTTAATCGATTGCCGGCTCTTCGAAGGCCCTCTATGATGACCTCTTCAACCTACTAAGGATTTCCCGCCATGCCCTTTTCACGCTCATCTTTCGCCATCATCGCGATGAATCTGATTCTTTTAGGAAGCTTCTTCATCGCTGGGCCATTAGCGGCAAAACCCAAAGGAACATCGACTCAGACGACGACCGAATCCGCTAAGACTGGCCCCCTGATCAATGACTTCCCTACTCAGGCAAGGGTTGAATCGGTGATGCAATGCATGGCAGAACACGGTGGATCTAACCTCGACAACATGTATCACTGCGTCTGCGCCATCGATAAGATCGCGAGTCTCATGAACTTTAAGGATTATTCGGAATCACTGACCTTCACCTATATGTTTGATACACCAGGCGATAAGGGGGGTGAATTTAGAGACCCACCTCAATCTAAAGTCTTGAGAGATCGTCTCAAGGCGGCAAGGGAAGAAAGCCAGGCCTGTTTCCCAAAACTTCCAGCACCCTAAGTCGAGATCTAAGGACGCGTTTTGGGGGGGCAATCATCGCCCCCCATCGCTTTTGAAAAAAAATAGTATTAGCTAATAAAGAGCGAATAGCGTACAATCGGGGATGTTTGCAGCGGCTCTTTTATGTTAGGCCCGCCAGGATCAATCAGGCCCTCCCCCAACCAAGCGGGCGCCCCAAGGCTTCCTCAGCCCCGATTTATCCCGCAGACCTCCCGCGATTCTTCGGAAGTCCGTTTCCCGGATTCGCCTGCTCTATGCACCTCTTTTCAAGGCGCCCAGATCGTCTTTTGGCGATTCGACGGACTGGCGCACAGGAACCTCATTTCTATGGATTTTACTTCTCTGGGTCTTGACCAGAGCCTTTTAGAGGCTATTGCCGAACAAGGCTACACGACGCCCACCCCGATTCAGTCCCAGGCCATTCCAGCCGTTCTGGAAGGCCGGGATTTATTGGCCGCTGCCCAAACAGGCACGGGCAAAACCGCAGCATTCACTCTGCCGCTCCTGCAGCGCCTGATCGATCAGGGCACCCAACAAAAACCGCTTTCTCCAGGCCGGAGTCCACGCATCTTGATTCTGGTCCCCACCCGCGAACTAGCGGCCCAGGTCAGTGAAAGCGTCGCAAACTATGGCAAAAGAACGCCCCTCCGTCAGGCCGTCATTTTTGGCGGTGTCGGCATGCAACCCCAAATCAACGCCCTTCGGAGTGGCGTCGATTTCCTGATCGCGACCCCAGGTCGACTGCTGGATCTGGTGGCTCAGGGCCATGCCAAGCTTAACCGAATCGAAGTGCTCGTCCTCGATGAGGCCGATCGGATGCTGGACATGGGCTTCATTCGCGACATCAAAAAAATTGTGACCATGGTCCCGAAGGTACGTCAGAACCTCTTGTTTTCTGCGACCTTCTCCAAGGAGATCCGGGAACTCGCCTCAGGCCTCCTCTATAAGCCCCAAAGTATTGAGGTTGCCGCTAGGAACGCGACCGCCGATCGGGTCGAACAGCATGCCTATCAAGCGCAAAAGGATTACAAGCAGCCTCTTCTGGTCCACTTGATGACCTCAGGCCTTTGGGGGCAAACGCTGATTTTTAACCGCACCAAACACGGCGCCAATCGGC
>JBEIRQ010000168.1:0-4245 GCA_040375885.1 Methylococcus sp. | reverse complement strand
GGTATCGATCGCATCGAAGCCTCTCTTCCAAGAATTCATCGCTTAGCGCAAGGCGGCACCGCCGTTGGCACCGGCATTAATGCCCACCCCGAATTCGCCGAACGCATCGCTAAAACCTTAAGCCACAAAACAGGCCTTAAACTGTTACCCAATCGGAGTTTTTTTGAGAGCCTCAGCACTCAAGACGCGGCCGTTGAACTCTCTGGACAGCTAAAAACGATCGCGGTGAGTCTCATGAAGATAGCCAATGATCTTCGCTGGATGAATTCAGGCCCCCTAGCAGGACTTGCTGAGATTCAGTTGCCCACCCTCCAACCTGGTAGCTCCATCATGCCCGGGAAGGTCAATCCAGTCATCCCAGAAGCGGTGACCATGGTGGCCGCCCAAGTTATTGGAAATGATGCCACGATCACGATCGCCGGCCAATCAGGCGCCTTCCAGCTCAATGTGATGCTGCCGGTGATTGCCTACAATCTCCTTCAGAGTATCGAATTGATCGCCAATGCTTCAAGACTCCTTGCGCAAAAGGCGATTGGGGGGTTTGAGGTACAACACGATAACCTTCAAGGGACGCTTTCGATGAACCCCATTCTGGTTACGGCACTCAACCCGGTCATTGGGTATCTAAAAGCGGCGGAGATTGCCAAAAAGGCCTATGCCACAAAACGCCCGATCCTTGATGTGGCGCTTGAGATGACGGATCTTAAAAGAGAGGAGCTCGAACGCCTTTTGGACCCGACAAGGCTCACGGGCGGGGGCCTTCAAGGGGATTAAACGATGGGGATCCCGACCATAGTCGCTCCCCCATGGAGACTGATTTTAGGATTCCTGATTCTCTCAGGAACCTTTGGATCATCCTCAGCAAATCCTCTTGATGATAGTGACTTGGTCGATTTGTCGCGTCTTCAGCCACGGCTTCGCCTTGATCTTCGCTATGCAACGCCTAACAACTTTACCGGGCAAAGGCTCTATAAAACCCCTCGGGCTTTTTTGCTCAAGAATACGGCCGATGCCCTCCTCCGGGTTCAACTGTCGCTCAAACGCCAAGGCTTTGGCCTTGTCATCTATGATGCCTACAGGCCCCATCGCATTACAAAGGCCTTGTTTGATCAGGCCACACCTGAAGAGCGACTGGGAGGATATGTCGCAGATCCTTCAAATGGGTCAAGACACAATCGAGGCTGTGCGGTCGATCTCACCCTTTGGGACCTTAAAAAACGACACATCGCCCTGATGCCCACAGGATTTGATGATTTTAGCGAGCGCGCCCACAGCACCTGGTCACAAGGGCCACGTGAAGCCCTAAAAAACCGGGAGACGCTGTGCGCGGCGATGGCGAAGGAAGGCTTCACGCAGTTGGCCAATGAGTGGTGGCATTTCGATGATCGGGACTGCGACCGGCGACCCATCCTCGACTGGGTCTGGTGGGAGACTCCACCTTGAAGGGTTTAGAGCCCCCTCAGTGAAGCGCGGATTCCGAGGAATTCGTTGAAGGGACCGTTTTCTTGGTGACAATCGGCACTGGCGCCTGAATGGGGCGATCAATCGGCTTGGTGAGAATGGGGTAGATCCCATTTCGTTGGTAACTAAATTCACCGAGCGGCCGATTAAAAGTAAAACCCGCAGGTCCTATGACCAAAGCATTAGCTGTTCTCTCAAAGGCATCATGGGGTGGGGCGAAACTAGCCATCCCAATCAGCGGCGAGGTGGCGGCCAGGAGGCCAGCACCGCCGATCGTCATCACCAGCCCAAAAGGGCGAAGAAGAAAAAGATCCGCCATTATCCCCGGCCATCCGAGATTTCGGCCACGGCCATAACCGTAGTTATCCCCATAGTTTCCGCTGTCATCAACGGTACTCGCTGCGGTGGTTGGGTCGGCCATGACGTTGTCCGGCAAGGTCACCTGAGTGAGAAAAAGAACTAAAATTAGAGCGCTAAAAGGTCGCATGTCATGTGTTTCCATGGCGGCTCGCCGCCTAATTAAACTCGAGGGGCGAGGGTTTCCTGGCCCGGTTGAAGTTTACAGGAAATCATCCTCTTGATCAGTGCGGGTGCTGCCCTTCGCTGCCTTTGAGCAGTGAGCCAACGCCTTGTTGAGACTCCCAGAAAGAAAGCCCTTCTAAAGGCTCGATCGCTTGATAAGAGGCCTTTAGGGCGCGCATGACCCAATCGACAGGGACCGCAAAATAGCCCCCCGCGTGACCCGGCGCCAAAAATGTTGCAAGCCCAACCAAACGTCCTCGTCGATCAAACAGTCCGCCGCCGCTGCCTCCAAGCGTAAAGAAGGCCGACGTTTCAATAAGCTGAACCCCTGCGATGGCCTTTAGTCTATGGATCTGACCTTCTGAAAAAGAAAGCCCTAAGGCTCTTGGATAGCCATAAAAGGCCAGCGCCTGACCCACCTTAAGGTGCTGAAGAGATTGAAGCGTAGCGGCCTTCACAGGAAGCCCAGGGACCTCAAGGACACAGACATCATGAACCACATCAACCTGCTGTCGGCTGACGCTATAGGCTTCCCCCCCCCTAAATACGGCGACCCGGCCGCCACTTCGAACCACATGACAATTGGTTGCGACGTGATCCTTGGCGACGGCCACGCCGGATCCAAAGTAGTAACGCCCATCGGGGGCGATCCCTCGAATCTGAACGACATGAGAGGCCACCTTCATATCAGGGGCCAGCGCCCATAGGGGGGGCGGCATCATCAGCGCCATAAACACGATCAAGCGAGCAACCATTGGATTCATCCTCTCTCCCCTTTAATCTCCCCATTTGAGGGGATTCTGGGTGTTCGAGTTCAAATCGGCTTAGGGGGCAAGGGAACTTTCCAAATCGAGACCCGGAATCCCTAGCGCCTGAATCATTCGGGCGTTTTCTCCCTCCTCATACCGCGGCAAACTCCCCTCACGCTGCCAAAGACGAAAGGCTAAGGCCGCCGCCAGAACGCGAATGGGATAATCCCTTGGAAGATTCTGTAAATAAGGCTGAATGGTGTAAAAATCGCGTGCCCCATACTGCGCCATGATGGATTGGAGTCCGCCATTTTTAGGGCCGATGTTATAGGCCAGTAGACCAAGAAAGAGATCACCCTTCATCTGATCAAGGTATTGTCTGAGGGTCGCGGCGGCCAAATAGATGTTTTGGGTATTGTCTAAAGGGTCGGGGATCTTCACCTTTAGCTGTCGAGCCACTTCGGCGATGGCCGCTTTAGGCGCGGCGGTGATCTGAAAGAGACCACGACCACCATCGCCACTATCACGCGCCACAAAGGACGATTCGGTCGCACCAATCCCAACCAGGATCTCCGCATTAATGCCATTCTGGCGCGCAGCAGCCTCTATGTCTTTAAGATAAGGGCTTGATCGCTCCAGTATCTTTTTCATCTGGAGAAGATCGGTCCGTCGATAGGTGGCATAGACCTGATGCCCGATGTGATCACGACCGGCTTGTTCTACGCCGCCCACCAAGGTTCTAAGGTGCTGAAGATCCTGCTGGTAACCAGGCCGGATGGCAAAGATCAGTGCGCCCAAGAAGATCAAAAACGCCCCGAAGGCCGCGCGTGATGGGCCGCCTCTTAGGAGAAACTGTCGACCGTGAAGCCAGGACCAAAACCCTATGGAACCGACGATCGTGAGCAAAAGAACAGTGCCTGCAAAGGGCAATAGGCTCTGGGTCAGATCGCTCCCCCCAAACCAGTTGGCCGCCTGCCCCAAAATGGAGATGGTCCCAATGAGGCCGGCTGTTGCGAGGAAGAGATATTCTGCGGCCATCAAGGCCAGTCGGTGCCAATGAGGCTGTTTCGATGGCCCCCGCTTGGGTGCGGTCTTGGGTCCTACCTTCCGCTTTTGGCGGGGTTTCCTCGGGGCGGTGGCGGCAGTTTTTAGATTCACGCAGCGATGGATAAAGGAAATTTTAAGCGGCGGTCTTCCAAGAAGAGGTTAGTATAAGCCGCATATGAAGCCTACACCGATCAAGGACAGAAGCTCCCTTAGAAAGGGACGGCTCTTCGTGGGCCTAGTCGTTTTAGCCCTGAAGGGCCAAGCCAGCTTGGCTGATGAGATCCAATCCTCAAGCTTCGACTGGCCGATACAACAGGGTCACCGGCTTGAATTCTATCGTCAAGAGGACTTTGGTGCAGTAGGGGATGCCTGCCATGTCTGTCTGACCCCGCTTCATGTCAACTGTCCCACCGCCTGCTACCAGGACCTCAAAAACCTGAGCCTCATTTGCTCAGCCTCGACCCAG
>JBEIRQ010000343.1:0-2270 GCA_040375885.1 Methylococcus sp. | reverse complement strand
AGCACATCTTTTGAGGCTCGATAAAGGAAACCGATTAATCCGCTGGATCATAGCGAAGCTCCATCATCTTCATGTCCGCCCCGTTGCTTGGTTTGGTGTCATCCTCACCCTCTTGGTGCTGTTTCTCATCCCTCTCACCTCTGTTTACGTACCAAGCCTCAATCATTTCCTCAAAAACGGCAGCCCATTAATGCGGGCCATGAGCGCCACGTCCTGGAGCGTAGGACCGGTCAGTCGCTATCACATTCGGATTGCCGATGATTGCGAAAAATGCCATACCGATGGCGCCTTCACCAATGTTCCCGATAAGGCCTGTAATGCCTGTCATGAGGATATCCGCCATCACTTCAATATCGATGACATCAAGGTCACAGGGACTCCCATGCCCATGTGCGGCGATTGTCATCAAGAACACATTGCAGATAATTTCTTGGTGCTTGGTGACCGGGTGGAACAATGTCTTCAATGCCATTCAGATATCAAGAAAATCGCTCCAAAATCAGAGCTTCAATCCATACCCGCTACTTTTTCAGGTGAAGAGAACCTCTTGGCCAAAAAACATCCTGAATTCGTGGCTGCGATGGTTTCAAACCATGAAGAAGATCATCCTATCGTCACCCGGGTCAGAATGGATGACAAAGATCATCTCAAGGAGCACTCGGGACTTCGTGGGTTTTCCCATAAAGACCACTTAAATAAAGACGGTATTCTTGCCCCTGATGGACAAGGCGGCGCCGAGATCATGAAGCTTGAATGCTGGAGCTGCCACAAGCCTGACGATCAGGGTGTTGGCATGAAGCCTTTGAAGTTCGAGGATCAGTGCCAACGCTGCCATAAATTGACCTTCGACGCTTTAGCCCCGACCACGGAACTCCCCCATGGTAAGGCCGACAAGATCTTCACCTTCTTAAAAGAATTTTATGCCGGAAGCCCCAAGGGCAGCCGGATTGATCCACCCGCGCCGCCTGATAAGAATGACCGCGAGCTCCCAGGGCGAATGATTAGCCAGGGGAGCCTTGATTTCGATCAAACGGAGGTTACGCTCGATGGGTATGCCCGGGAAATGACCCAACGCGTCTTTGAAAAAGGCGTCTGCTCCGAGTGTCACGAGCCATTAAAGCCATCAAGTGATGTCTCACAATGGCGCATCGTCAAGCCAGCGTTCACCGAGAAATGGTATCCAGCCGCAAAGTTTGAACACAAGGCTCATGAGCTCTATTCGTGCACCGGATGCCACAACGTTGAATCCTCTGAGACCCCAGAGGATGTCAACATCCCGGCTCAAGCGAGCTGTACGGAATGCCATGATGCCGATAATTCAACCTGCCTCAAGTGCCACACGTTTCACAAAGACCCTCACTTTAATATGAAGGGAACCCGGTTTGCGCCCAAAGCTGAAGCCATTAAGCCTTGGCACGGAAACCGCACAGGAGGTGAGCCTGATGGGGTCATCAACCCGACTCCGAAACAACCATGATGATCGTGGCTCCCATCCATCCTCAAGCTCCGACTGGAATGAGATTTCTCCCGCTTCTCTTAGGACTCTTTCTCCTTCTCGCTCAATCGCTGGTGCGCGCTGAGATTGTCACCGATTGCACAGGTGGCTGCGCCAATGCCAACAGCTTTCTGACCGTAAACCAGGTGAATCGCATCATCGCCCAGGCTTATCAGGAAGCGAAAGCGAGCGGCAATAAAGCCGTCACCATTGCTGTCGTGGATCGGGTCGGTAACGTCTTGGGGCTTTTCGAAAGCACCGCGGCTATCGCACAGTCCCCATCTCAAGATGCATCCGCAGCGGTGGGAGGCTTGGTCGTCATTCGCTCCAATCGTTTTAATTCTGACCTTCCCCCACTGCAGTCACTCAACACCTTACTCCAGACCTTCAATATCGTCACCCCACCGCCCCCAGCAACACCTCCCATCTATACCCCTTCGCCAACGCCTTACACCGCTAAAGGCCAAGGACTTGAAGAGGCCCAGGTCCCAAGCTCGATTGCGGCCATCTCCAAAGCTTTAACCGCGGCCTATCTCTCGAGCGAAGGTAATGCCTTCTCAACCTATACCGCCGCCCAGATCATCCAAGAACACTTTAACCCCAATGTGATCGGACAGGCTGCAGGCCCCTTATTTGGTGTGCAATTCAGCCAGTTACCTTGTGGCGACCTTGTCTCCCAAGGATCTGATTGCAAAGGGAAGCAACATCGCGGTGTCGATTCAATGCGGTGGAATGTGGTTTGCCAATGGTAAGTTTGGTGTCACCTGGAAGCTGT
>JBEIRQ010000071.1:0-7734 GCA_040375885.1 Methylococcus sp. | reverse complement strand
GTAGTCATCTTCAAGGCGCTGAAGAAACGGCAAAACTTTCGCCACACCCACAGTTGGCCGTGACGTTGGGATTATCAAAGCGAAACGCCTCACTAATCCCTTCCCGCCGAAAATCAACCGTGGTTCCACTCAGAAAGGACAAGGACTCAGAATCAACCACCACCTTGACACCATGCTGCTCAAAAACCTCATCCTCCACACGAAGATCATCGGCATAATCAATCACATAGGCATACCCGGTACACCCTGATTTCTTGATACCTAAACGAAGCCCAATCCCTGTCCCTCGCTTCAATAACTGCGTGGCCACCTGCTGGGCCGCCGCTTCGGTCAATTGGATTGCCATATTAAAGATGCCTCCTACTGATTAAGATGCCTTAAATCCTTGAGTGTTTCGATCAATCGATCGACCTCCTCCCGCGTATTCGAGACCCCAAGACTCACTCGGATCGCCCCCTTTGCCAAGGTCTCATCCACCCCCATCGCGAGCAGCACGGGACTTGGCGCACCGCCACCACTGTGACAGGCGGAGCCACTCGATACCGCAAACCCGCGGCGATCAAGGAGCATGACCAACGCCTCACCATCAAAGCCTTCCACACTGAACTGAACCGTATTGGGAAGACGCAGGGCCTTCGAGGCGAAGATCGTGACCCCATCAAGCGCTAAAAGCCCGGATTCGAGACGCATTCTGAGATCAAGGAGATGGTCTTCACGAGACGACAACTCCAAGCGCGCCAATCGGGCCGCCACTCCAAAGCCTACAATACCCGCCACGTATTCAGTACCCGGCCGAAAGCCTGATTCCTGGCCACCCCCCCACATCATTGGCGTCAATGGGACTTCAGGAGCCACGATCAAGGCGCCAACGCCTTTGGGCCCATAAAGCTTATGGGCGGAAAGAGACAAGGTATGCGCTCCGAGTGCTCCGAAGTGAAGCGGGATCTTTCCCGCCCCCTGCACTGCATCAACGTGCAGCCAGCCACCCAAAGCCCGAACCTTATCCGCCAAGGGAGCGACACTCTCGATCACCCCGGTTTCATTATTCGCCAGCATCAACGTCGCCGCCACCGGACCCTGTCGGGAATCCTCTAAAAACACCTTGGTGTCATGCGCCCCAGAAGGGGTGAGGGGCAACGCCCCAAGGGTCCAGCCTTGTCGCTCCAACTCTTTCAGGGGGGACATCACTGAGGGGTGCTCGGTCCTCCCGTGGAACCATACACCAGGCGATAAGCCGCGGGCCAAACCCAGAAGAGCCAGATGATTGGATTCGGTGCCGCCACTCGTAAAGAAGACTTGGGAGGCGTTCACCCCGACCAGCTCAGCCACTTCCAGGCGGGCGGTATCAAGAGCCGTTCTTGAGAGCCGACCGAGTCGGTAAAGAGCCGATGGATTCCCATAGAAACCCCGAAGATAGGGCAGCATAGCGTCGAGCACCCGCTCATCCAGCGGGGTCGTGGCATTATGATCCAAATAGATCATAGGCCATACCGCTTAGAGTCGAACACCTCGCTGCAGAGGCCGCTCGATGGACCCCATGACCACCTGTTGATCCTGACGTTCGGCCACCGCCCGGACACTGGAGCGCCCAAGAACATCTTCGAGGGTGATCGAATCAAGATACTGACGAATCTGGTCACTGAGACCCATCCAAAGATCATGAGTCAAACAAGGCTGGGAATTTTGGCAGTTGGCTTCGCCGCCACAGCGCGTCGAATCGATGGTCTCATCGACCGCCGCGATAATCTCTGCAATGCTGATGGCGGCCGCCCCGCGACAAAGCTGGTACCCGCCACCAGGACCCCGAACACCTTCGACCATCCCCGAACGGCGCAAACGAGCAAACAGCTGCTCGAGATAAGAGAGGGATATTTCCTGACGCTTGGCGATATCGGTCAAGGTCACCGGGTTTTTTTCGCTGTGATAAGCGAGGTCGAGCATCGCCGTAACCGCATAGCGTCCTTTGGTCGTCAAGCGCACGGGGCATCTCCATCAAAATCAGGGCCAAATAGATCGGCTGAGATTCACATATCCTAGGAAAATAGTCAATTATTCGAGGACCACCAACAGCACTCGATCTTCGCTGTCTTTTGAAGACCCCCGGCGAACCACGTATCATGCATCCCATGCTTACCCCAAGTCATCCTGCCCTTCGAAGGATCTGTGTCTTCTGTGGCGCTAGCCATGGGCGCCATCCAGTCTATGGAGAGGTCGCTAGCCGTCTCGGGGAAACCCTAGCCCATCAGGACATCGAACTCGTCTATGGCGGAGGGAATGTCGGCTTGATGGGCGTCATCGCCGATGCCTGCCTCAGGTCCGGCGGCAAGGTCACGGGCATCATTCCTAAGAGCTTGGTGGGACGCGAAATCGATGGGGAGCGCGTCGAGCATCAGGGCGTCACTCACCTTGAAGTGGTGGACTCCATGCACATTCGCAAGGCGCGCATGGCCGAACTGGCCGACGGCTTCATTGCCCTCCCGGGTGGCTTTGGAACCCTTGAGGAGCTTTTTGAAATCCTGACCTGGGCTCAGCTCGGGTTTCACCAAAAACCCATTGGACTTCTAAACACCCAAGGCTACTTTGATCCCCTTCTAGGGCTCCTAGATCACGCCCTTGAGGAACAGTTCATTCGCCCCGAAAACCTTTCGTTACTGCTCCATGAGCAGGAACCCGATGCTCTCCTTCAAAAAATGATGGCCTACCAACCGCCGCCGCACAGAACCTGGATTGATAAACCCGAACAACTGTGAACACTTCTCGCTGTTTGATGATGGATGCCGCCAAGGAGGGGGCCACCCCTCTCGGAGCCTTCTCCTGAGCCGGCAATTGCTTCGATCGACGGTCGTGGTTGCGGGATTCACCTTGCTTTCACGCCTCTTGGGCTTTGCAAGGGACCTCCTGATCGCCAGTCTCTTTGGTGCCACTGGCGGCACCGATGCTTTCTTCGTTGCCTTCAAGATTCCCAATTTCTTGAGGCGCCTTTTCGCTGAAGGTGCCTTTTCTCAAGCCTTTATCCCGGTCTTGAGCCAAACGCGCGAGACCGCCGATCCTCTGGACCTTCAACGCTTTGTGAATCGGATCACCGGGAGCTTTGCCCTCGTCTTAGTCCTGCTAACGGGATTCGGCATCCTATTGAGCCCTTTTTTGGTCTGGCTGTTTGCACCCGGCTTCAGGGACCATCCCGATCAGTTTGCTTTGACTCAGGAACTCCTCGAGATCACCTTCCCTTATCTCTTCTTCATAGCGATGACCGCCCTCGCCGGGGGGCTTCTCAACACTTTCGGTTTTTTTGCGATCCCCGCCTTCACCCCAGCCCTCCTCAACGGTGCCATGATGGCTGCCGCAGTCTGGCTGGCGCCGCGGATGGAGCCACCGATTCTGGCCCTGGGCATCGGGGTCTTCATCGGCGGCGCCTTGCAGCTCCTGATTCAAGTCCCCGCGTTGTTAAAGATCGGGCTTCTTGACTGGCCGCGCATCGATTTTAGCCATCCAGGTGTTCGCCGGGTCATGACATTGATGACCCCCGCCTTATTTGGGGCCTCGGTCACCCAACTCAATTTGCTCATCAATACCTTTTTGGCCTCACTCCTGACCACGGGCAGCATCTCCTGGCTTTACTACTCAGACCGTTTGGTAGAATTCCCTCTCGGCATTTTCGGGGTCGGCCTAGGCACCGTGATTCTTCCCTACCTCTCAAAGAAACAATCAGCCGGTGACCTTCAAAGCTTCTCAATCTCGCTGGATTGGGCCTTGCGTTGGTGGCTCTTAATCGGGACACCCGCCACCCTCGCCCTCATCATTTTGGCAGAGCCCCTGATGTTCAGTCTGTTTCAGCATGATCAGTTCACCCCCGAAGATGCCCGCATGGCGGCCCGCAGCCTCGTGGCCTACGGTCTTGGCCTGATGGGTTTTTTAGGCGTAAAAATCATGGTGCCGGCCTTCAGCGCCCAAGAGGATCTTAAAACACCGGCTTTGATCGGAATCTACTGCGTGGGCCTCAATGTCGTCGTCAGTGTCTGCCTCGCTCTTTGGCTCGCTCCTCCGGGATGGGGCCATGCAGGACTTGCTCTCTCGGCCTCTCTCGCAGCCACCGCCAATGCCATACTTCTAGGAGCGACCCTGGTTCGGCGTGGCACCTATCAACCCGGGAAGCGCTGGGGCCTCTTTGGCCTTCGCCTATTGGCAGCAAACCTCCTGATGGCCCTCTTCCTGATGGTAGAGAGCCACCACACCGACTGGTCCACCGCGAGCAATAGCGCACGTTTGATAGAGCTCTTCCTCTGCGTCACCGGAGGCCTTGGGATCTTTTTGGTCACCCTGATCGCCTTAGGCCTTAGGCCTCGCCATCTCCTTATGAAGGAGGGCTAAAGGACCCCTCATGAAAATCGCACTTGGAATTCAATCCCCACACCTCCCAAGCCAAGGCTGCATCGCCACCATTGGCAATTTCGATGGCGTCCATCTGGGTCACCGCGGGGTCATCGAGCGACTTCGAATGGAAGGTGAGCGCCTTAAGCTTCCCGTTTGTGTCGTCCTTTTTGAACCCCAACCCAGAGAGTTCTTTGATCCAAACCATGCCCCACCAAGGCTCATGCGGCTTCGGGAAAAAGTGGATCGCTTGTCAGAGCTTCCAGTCGATCACCTGTTGATTCTGAGATTTAATCAAGCCCTCGCTCAAATGCTCCCGGAGGCCTTTATCAAAGAGATTCTGGTAGACACCTTGAAGCTTCGTTATCTCGTGATCGGCGATGATTTCCGCTTTGGCCGTCAACGCGCAGGGGACTTTAAAGGTCTTCGCGCCGCCGGGTCACAGTATGGCTTTGAGGTGGTAGACACCCCCTCCGTCATGATGGAGGGAGAGAGGGTCAGCAGCACCTTAATTCGGGAAGCACTCACCTTGGGACACCTTGAACGGGCAGCCCGGCTTCTTGGCAAGCCCTATGAAGTCTGCGGCCGGGTCATCCACGGCCAAAAGCGTGGCCGCACTCTTGGATTTCCAACCGCCAACCTCTTGTTGCAGCGCAAAAACACTCCAGTCCATGGGGTGTTTGCCGTTACAATGCGCGGTTTAGGGGAACACGCCATTCCGGGGGTTGCCAACGTGGGCATCCGGCCAACCGTGACCGGCAATGAGACGATGCTCCTTGAAACCCACCTCCTTGATTTCAAGGGCGACCTTTACGGCAAACGCGTCGAGGTCGAATTTCATTCGAAGTTGCGTGAGGAACGCCGCTTCAAAGATCTTCTGGCCCTTAAGGCCCAGATTGAACTGGATATTATCGCCGCACGAACCTTTTTCGCCGGCGTCACGAATCACCCGAGCGTTTAGATCATGACTGCCGATTACAAAGCCACGCTAAATCTTCCTGCCACTGATTTCCCGATGAAGGGCAATTTGCCCCAGCGGGAACCCCAGCAGCTGGCCCAATGGCAGTCCATGGACCTTTATGGAAAGATCCGCGAGGCCCGAAAGGGGCAGCCTCTGTTCGTGCTCCACGATGGCCCCCCTTATGCCAATGGCGAAATCCATATCGGCCATGCGGTCAACAAGGTCCTTAAAGACTTCATCATCAAGAGCAAGAATCTTCAAGGATTTGATGCCCCCTTCGTCCCCGGCTGGGATTGTCACGGCCTCCCCATTGAATTGATGGTCGAAAAGAAGATCGGCAAGGCCGGGGTCAAGGTCGAACCCGCCGAATTCAGAAAAGCCTGCCGCGACTATGCAGGCCACCAGGTCGATACCCAACGTCAGGAATTCATTCGCTTAGGGGTCCTTGGCGACTGGCACCAGCCTTACCTGACGATGGATTTTGCCTTTGAGGCCGATATCGTTCGAGCCCTTGGCAAAATGAACGCCAAGGGGCATCTGGTCAAAGGGGCTAAACCGGTTCACTGGTGCACCGACTGTGCTTCTGCGCTCGCTGAAGCCGAGGTCGAATACGAGAATAAGCACTCCCCTGCCATTGATGTCCGTTTTCGTGTCGCCAGCGAGGAAACCTTCCTCTCGCGGTTTAAGTCGATAGCCATTCCGGGCCAGGGACCCATCTCGATTGTGATCTGGACCACCACCCCCTGGACCCTCCCCGCGAATCAGGCGGTTGCTCTAGGTCCTGAGGTTGAATACGTCCTGATCGAGTGCCCTTCAAATCATGAACGCCTGATGATCGCTGATGGCCTGCTCTCAGAGGCTCTGGCCCGCTGGGATATCAAAGAGTATCGCGTGATTGGAAGAGCCTTAGGTGCCGCCATCGAAGGCGTTACCGTCCAGCATCCTTTCGAGAGCCGAGAGGTGCCTGTCATTGTCGGCGACCATGTGACACTGGATGCCGGTACCGGCGCCGTTCATACAGCGCCAGGACATGGTCAGGAGGACTATGTCGTGGGCATGCGTTACCGACTACCGGTCGAAAACCCGGTCGGGGATGATGGTAAATTTCTTCCCAATACGCCGCTTTTTGCCGGCGAACATGTGATGAGCGCCAATCCGCATGTGATTGAAGTGCTTAAGCAGCACGGCAATCTGGTGCATGAGGCCCGCATCGAGCACAGCTACCCCCATTGCTGGCGACACAAGACCCCCGTCATTTTCCGGGCGACACCCCAGTGGTTTATCTCGATGGAGGCTGAAGGTCTTCGTGGCAAAGCCCTCAAAGAAATCGAGAAGGTTGACTGGATCCCAGACTGGGGGCAGGCACGCATCGAAAGCATGGTCGGCCATCGACCCGACTGGTGCGTCTCTCGTCAGCGCAACTGGGGAGTTCCAATTGCCCTCTTTGTCCACCAGGAAACCAATGAACCGCACCCAAAGACCGAAGCGCTCATCGAAGCCGTTGCGAAGCGCATCGAAACTCGCGGCATCGAAGCCTGGTTCGATCTTGATCCCAGCGACCTTTTAGGCGAGGACGCTCGGGATTATAAAAAAGTCACCGATACCCTCGATGTTTGGTTCGATTCAGGCGTCACCCATTCCTGTGTCCTTCGGCGAAGATCAGCCCTTCATTTCCCGGCAGATCTCTACCTTGAAGGTTCCGATCAGCATCGCGGCTGGTTCCAATCATCCCTCCTAGCATCGGTCGCCATGGAGGACGTCGCGCCCTATCGTGAAGTGTTGACCCATGGCTTCGTCGTCGACGCCGAGGGCAAGAAAATGTCAAAGTCGAAGGGCAACGTGGTCGCCCCACAAAAGGTCATGCAGAACCTTGGCGCCGATGTGCTTAGACTCTGGGTTGCTGCCACCGATTATCGGCAGGAAATGCATGTGTCCGATGAAATCCTCAAGCGGACCGCCGATGTTTACCGACGCCTAAGGAATACCGCCCGCTATCTCTTGGCCAATCTCGAAGGCTTTGTTCCAAGCCGCGATCTAGTGCCCCTCGATGCGCTGTTGCCGCTCGACCGCTGGGCGGTCGATCGAGCGTTCCAATTACAGGCCGAGGTCATCGAGGCCTACCAGAGCTACCAGTTTCATACGGTCTATCAGCGCGTTCATCATTTTTGCTCGGTGGATCTTGGCAGCTTTTATCTCGATATCCTCAAGGATCGCCAGTACACCTCGCAAGAGAATAGCCCCCTGCGTCGCTCCGGACAGTCAGCGATGTACCACATGGCCGAGGCTCTGGTGCGCTGGTTGGCTCCAATCCTAAGCTTTACTGCTGAGGAAATCTGGCATCACCTCCCGGGCGATAGGAGTGAATCGGTGTTCCTTGAAACCTGGTACCAAGGACTCGCCCCCAT
>JBEIRQ010000054.1:0-8476 GCA_040375885.1 Methylococcus sp. | reverse complement strand
CCTTTAACCATTCAGAAGGATCATACTCAACGGGGTCATAGCCAATCGCTAGGACGAGATCTGCCCCTTTGAGGAGCGCATCGCCGGGCTGATTTCTAATATAGCCCACACGACCCGCGAATTGACCTAATTGATCCCTTGATAAGGTCCCTGCGGCCTCGAAGGTCATTACGGCAGGCAGTTTACATTGAGTCATAAAACGTCTAACGGCTTCGGCGACACTTGGCGTGCTGGCGCGCACCCCTAAGAGGATCGTTGGACGTTCAGCTGATTCCAAGCGGTTTGCCATAGCCTTTATGAGCGTCTGGGATGCCACCCCTTGAATGGGTGGTGGTGCTGTGGGTAAAGGACCTTGGGTCACAGACGAGGTCGAGATATTAACGGGTATCGACAGATGCACAGCGCCCTTTCGGTCAGTGACTGCCAATCGAAAGGCGTTACAGATCGCTTCAGGGATCGTTTCAGCATCCTCGATTTCAACGCTCCACTTCGTGATGGGGTTAAATAGAGCCGCGGTATCAAGATTCATATGGGTCGGTCTAAGCTGCATCCTCTGGGAGACATGACCCGTGATGATGACCAGAGGATCTCGATCTTCATGCGCCGTTGCGACACCACAGACCGCATTGATGAGGCCGGGACCTGAGGTGGTAAGCACCACCCCAGGTCGAGAGGTGATTCGCCCATAGGCTTGGGCCATGAAGGCGGCACCGGTTTCATCGCGGCATAAAATGAATTCAGGGCCGCCATCGGCAAGGACATCAAGGATCGGCAAAATGGCGCCGCCGGGTACGCCGAAGATGTAGTCCACACCCTCGGCTATCAGGGCCTTTACCAGAAGTTCGGCGCCGGTTTTAGCGGGGGCTTTAAGATCATGTTGCGGGATTGTTTTCATGGATCTGTTCACCTTGCTAAGGACTGTTGGGAAGGACCATGATCATGATTCATGAGAGCTGTCATGAGGGCTTGGAGGCATCGTACTGACTTCTGATGCTTTATGGTATTGGTTTATCCATTGGGTGATGAGGGCTCGTGTGTTAAGGACCTCCTTCACCATTCTCTCTTCTAGATCCTTCGTGGCTAAAATGGTGGCTACATCTTTCGGTAAAATCGAACCAGAAGAGATCACTGCCGTCACATGGGTGTCGACCCGCGCCCAAGCCGCTGAAAGACCCGAGGATTCAGGGTTTTCTAAGCGATCAAGAGCGATGTGTAATTGTTCAAATTCATCGGCATAGGCGAGGCGGAGTTGCGCCATGACCTCTTTCAAAGGATCAGCCATGTCAAGGAATTCTGGATCGAGATAATAGCGATGCCTTGATTGGATGATTTTCATCAGAATGGTTAAAGATCGACCAATGGCGCGGGTCTCCTCGATCTTTCTTAGTTGGTCTTTATGATGCCCACTCGGCTCCAGAATGGCGTTATCGAGGAGTTGGCGACCTTCACTCAAGAGGTTATCCGCAACTTTTAGGAGATAAGCCGAGGACGTTTGATTAAATTCGACGAGATTTCGGCGCATGGAAAGGTCCAGAGCATCCAACACTCGAACCAAGCGGTCTTTAGCCATCGATAAGGATCGTTCAGGCCAGAGAAACGCATCAATCACGCCGGCGATGATAATCCCTAACAAAATGCCAAGGACTCGAAACCAAAGTACATCAATATCCTGAACGGGGCCCATTTGATCGAGCACCGATAACGCAAAGGCGAAACCAATCTGAACGCCAATAGTAGCAACCCTAGGACCCGCAGAGCCCACCCAAGCGGCGAGAAAGAGAATCGGTGAAATTCCAATTAAGTAACCTCCGATCGTATCTATCAACGGTTGAATGATGACGATGAAGCAGATGCCAAAGAGTCCACCTAGCAACGCTCCAAAAAAACGCAACAGGGATTTCCTGTAATCAGAACCTAAGCTGGTATCGGCCACCACCACGCAGGTGACCAAGGCCGTATTGATGCTGGTGACCTGAAGGCTTTGAACGAACATCAGGGCGATTAACGTGGCAATCGTCGTTTTAATTGCCCACCTAAGATCAGTCATCGATATCGGGCCGATCGAAAGCAGTGCCTGAGGGGTTGAGGACTTGGGCCCATCAACTGCGAGATTCGAGCCGTCAGTCTTTAAAACCCGTGTTGTCTCACGAACCACCGAAAGCCCTCGTTGAATTCGCTTGGTCGCATCGCTGGCCCTTATTAAAAATGGGTGATGAGGAAACGACTGATCCAAAGAAGGATCTCCAAAGTCCCTTAGAAGGGACAGCGAGGATTCTTTGGTGAGGCCGTCTAAATGTGTTGTGATCGATGCGATAGCGATCCTAAGCTGAGTCATCACGCGTTGATCCTCAGGATGAAACTTTATGGCGGAGGGGTCTTTAAGGCGTCTACGGAGGAGTTCACTGAGGATTGACCCTAAGGTATCGATGTCGAAGACGAGATCTAGCCATGCACCTATAGAGGGTCGAGGATAGTCCTTAGAGCGCATGGTCTGTTCAAGAAGACTCAGTAGCTCATTGGTTTGTCCTGGTTGTACCACGAGCCTTTGAGCAAACTGCGCTTGATTTTCAGTGGAAGATGCCTCCTGAAGTTGCTTGAGTTGATCCTTCGAGATGGCGAGGCTTTTCTTGAGCTTCAACAGCAATAGATCCATCGAAGAAAGGGGCCATAGGAGCCATTGGGCGATCATGCTGAGTCCAAGGGTAAGGACGCCAACAATGGGAATCATCCAGAGCGCCTGATCGATTCCATGATCAGGATTCTCCGGGTTATAGAGGATCGTCACGACATAAATGATTCCGATAAAATTAGGCATCCGTTGCTTCCTTGCATGCAGCATGGACGTGGTCAGCACAAAAAAGGACCATGGCAATAAGAACCAAGGTTCCCCTTGTAAGACCAGGGATGTCGATATAGAGAGTGCGACGCCGGTCAACAGCCAGATGATGAATTGGATGGCGTAACGTTCACTCAGACGGGTGTTGGTCATGCTCTGGTGAAAGAGCATGGCAAAGACGATCGCTTGGGCGATGACTGTAGGGGGGTGAAGGGTCGCTGCGATTAAGCTGATCATCATCAGCACCAAGAAAAGACGATAAGCCGCTTTTCTTTGAAGCTCGTTGAGATCCAGTTCTCGTCTAAAAAAAGTGACCGGGGGCTGGCCGAAGCAGAATCGCTCGAAGAGGGTCAAAGAGGGAACGCCTTGATTCCGTTCTCGCTCGGGCGAAAAAAAAGGCATCTAGGACCTAGTGATTGACGCCGACACTGGTAAAAGCCGTCATCCCCATCCTGAAGGGATGATCTGGATCTCGGTCGATGAGGCGGATTCGGACAGGAAATCGACCTGCAAGCACCACCCAGTTTAAGGTCCGCTCAACCGTCGGTAAGGCTTCTTTGACCACCACGTTATCGGGGTAATTAGCCCAACCAACGCCTTGGACCTCGCCTTTAAAATGGATGCCTGGATAGGCCGCCAGAAAGACATCGACCGGCATTCCAGGTTCGATATAGCGAAGATACGTTTCCTTGTAATTGGCGATGACGTACCAGGTCGTGTCATCGACTAGGGCAAAAAGCTTTTCTCCTGTGCTGACAAATTGTCCCACCGAGGTGTTGAGGTTGGTGATGTATCCGTCAAATGGGGCATAGACTCTGCAATATTCAAGATCAAGCTGCGCCTCATGAAGCTTAGCCTCTGCTTGCTGAATCCGGGCAAATTCGTTCCCAAATTGTGCTAGACGCTGTTCACTTGCTGATTTTGATTGATGTGAACTATTGAGTGCGGCTTCTGCGGCCCTAACCTTCGCTTGTGCGTCGTGGACAGAAGCTAATTGGGCCTTCTGATTGGCTTCGGCTTGTTTGAGCGCATTGCTGCTAATAAATTGCTGACGTTCTAAGGGCTTTAATCGGGCGAGGTAGGAGGCCGCAAAGGTCTCTTCCGCTTGGACACGCTTGACTTCAGCGGCTGCGGACTCGATGGCCTGTTCGCTTTCGAGGACCTTGGCTTCGGCCATTTTAATTTCGGCCATCTGACCCTTGACTTCTTTCTGAGCCAACTGGAGAGCGGCGTTTGCGGCAGCGACAGCTGCTTCAAAGGGCCTCGCATCGATGGCATAAAGAAGATCACCCGCATGCACAAATTGATTGTCTTTGACCGGTAGTTCGATGATTTTGCCGTTGACATGTTGAATGGCGACATCGATGGTATTCGCACGAATCATGGCATCGTTCGTCCTTGGATGGATCATATTGAGATGCCACACCCAGCCACCGAGTGCGACTGCGCCTAAGATGACTAAGACGCCGAGCGCTCTACCAGATCGTTCAAGGCGCGTTGTGGACTGATCAACCATGACGATTCACCAGTCGAAGGCTAGGAGCCAAGTGATAAAGGTCATCAGCGACCAAAGGGCGGTATAAATCAGACCCGGAGGCCCCATGAAGGCGAGGAGACCCACATGATTAAGGGCTTTTGATGCAACGACAGTGAAAAAAATGCCCCCGAGCATGGCAATGATCCACGGCGGCCAAAAGGATCCTTGTAACGACACCAAGGGATCACAAGCCGTTAATAAGGACAACTGAAGACAGAGGCTGAGTCGTTGAATCAACATGGGCTCTTGGGTTTGTTGAGGGCTATGCGTGTGTGATCAAAAGGAGCCATTCTGTTCAGCCAGCGTGAGATCAGATACCATCCGTTGTGTTAAAAGCCTGGACATCGTCTGGCCCGATTCCGTTGTTGAAACACTCTAATGGACCCGTCTCCTGTTGTCACGCCAGAACCCATGGACCGGCCTCCCATCTTGATCAAGAAAGGCTTTATCCTTAGAGCCTTTATTCCGCTCTTGGTCTTGATGGCGGGGTGTGATCGGCGATCTGACAATTTCTCTATCCAAAATGCATTGGACCCTAACGCTGCGGCACCGATTAATCACTGGGCCACATGGCGACCAAGAAGCGAGGATAAAGCCGGCGTACCTGATCTTAGAGACACGTCGCCAATCCCAAGTGGAAACAGCCTCGTGGACCTTCAAAAAACCTATGCCTTGTCTGATATGGTTGATCTTGGGCTTCGATCCAATCCTGTGACCCGGAGTGGTTGGGAAAATGCTCGGGCCGCAGCCGCGGGACTCGGGATGGCAGAAGGAAGCTGGCTACCGATTATTACGGCCAACCTCGGGGGTGGATATTGGCGTTACCCTTATCCAGCCCCTGGGTATGCCTTTGCGTTAAGGGGATCCACGGTTTTCCCAACACTCGAAATGTCATGGACCCTGTTTGATAAGTCTCGATCTGCAAAAATTGATCAGGCAACACAGCAATTGTTTTCAACCAGTTACGCATTAAACCGGACACACCAGAAAGTCAGCTTTGATATTCAGCGCGCGTTTTACAGTCTTTTAGCGGCGCGGGCGCAAGTCAAGGCGTCTGAAATTACCTTGAAACAGGCTACCTGGAATACCGAATCGATTGGGGCCCAGCAGGCGCATGGGCTTGCCACTCAACCAGAATATCTCTTAGCGGTCCAAGATCAGGCCAAAGCCGGTTATGAGCTTCAAACTGCCCATGGTTCAGTCATGGAACAACAGGCCGCCCTTGCCGAACATTTGGGGATAGCCCCGGATCTTCCCTTAAAGACCGTGACCATTGAAGAATTGAACTTACCGGAGGATCTTGAAAAATCAGCCGATCTCCTTATCGATGAAGCTCTTGAGCAACGCCCTGATCTTCAAGCGAAAGTGGCTGAAATTAGAGCGAAGGACGCCGAGATTCGTAAAGCCGAGGCCACCTATTGGCCCACTGTCAACCTTGGGTTCCAAGCAGGCTGGAAGATATGGGACTACGCCAACGCTTCAAATGCGCCACAAACTGCCGGGGCGCCTAATGTCAAAATCGAGACGCCGCTGGCAGCCGCTTACGTTCAGATGAGCTGGAATATTTTTGAGGGATTTTCGGGGGTTAATGCCATCAATAAAGCTGAAGCTAATCGAAATGCTGCACAGGCTGAATTTGACGCCCTTCAGTTGAAAGTGATGCGAGAGGTCTGGAAGAACTATGCTGATTTCAAGATTGCTATCAGAAAGCGCCAATTTGCTCTTGCCATGCTAAAAGCCTCAGAAAAGACCTATGAGGCGGCCACAGCGTCGTTTCAGCAGGGTTTGGTGACGGTGATTGAGCTTATTACGGCTGAAAGGAACTTGGCCGCTGCACGCTATACCGAGATTGATAGTAAACGGGCGATTTTGGATTCTGCGGCCTCTCTTGTTTTTAGTGCCGGAAGTCAGGAAGATCAGGAAAAAATCGCCTTTGATCCGTCTACAAACTTGAAGCACATCCGCTAATAATTTTTAAAGTCGTGCACCCAGTGAATGGTCTCTTAACGCTGAGGCTCTTGGTGAATTTCTCTGTTGTGCCATGATTCGAGGTTGGCTTCATTATCTCAACCCTTTTGATTAAAACCATCCATGCCATTGACCGATTTCCTATCATCCAATCTTCAAGGTGCTGCGCTGCTTGACAACCCGCTGCTCAACAAAGGCAGTGCCTTTTCTGAGGAGGAGCGTGATCACTATGCCTTAGGTGGGCTATTACCCCCTCATATCGATAGCATTGAGGATCAAGTCGTTAGAGCGTATGCCGCTTTCAAGGAGGCCGAATCAGATCTTCATCAGCATATCTATCTCCGGCAACTGCAAGATACGAATGAAGTCCTTTTCTATCGGCTGCTTCTTGATCATATCGAAGAGATGCTGCCGATTGTTTATACCCCGACCGTTGGGACCGCTTGCGAGCGCTTCAGCCGCATTTATCGGCGACCTAGAGGCCTTTTTATCTCTTATCGGCATCGCGGCAAGATCAGGAAGATTCTCGCCAATCGGCCGATCAAGGACATTGATGTCATCGTTGTTTCAGATGGTGAACGAATCCTTGGCTTGGGTGATCAAGGGGCAGGGGGGATGGGGATCCCCATTGGTAAGCTTTCACTCTATACCTTAATTGGCGGCATCCATCCCGCAAAGACCCTGCCGATCATCCTTGATGTCGGAACCAATAATAAAGAACGACTACAAGATCCACTTTACCTTGGTTGGCATCACGAAAGGATCTCAGGACAGGATTACTATGATTTTGTGGATGAGTTTGTTGAAGCGGTCCACCTTGAGATGCCGAGGGTTCTTCTTCAATGGGAGGATTTTGCAACGCAGCATGCGCGCCCCTTACTTGAAAAATATCGAGATCAGATCCTGACCTTCAACGATGATGTCCAGGGGACTGCGGCTGTTGCCCTTGGTGCGGTATTAGGAGCATTGAATGCCACCAGCCAGCAATTAAAGGATCAGACGATTGTTTTTCTGGGTGCTGGATCTGCAGGGATTGGCGTTGCTGACTATCTAAGAACCGCGATGGTGAAGCAGGGACTCACCGATGAAGAGGCGTCTCGCCGATTCTTTATCATCGATAAGGAAGGCTTACTCCACGATCAGCGGACGGACCTTTTAAGTGAACAAAAGCCCTATGCACGGCCTCATGAAGAGGTTGTTGGCTGGTCTCATACTATGTCCGGCAGGATTGGACTCGCCGATGTCATAAAGGAAGCCTCTGCCAGTATTCTCATAGGCCTTTCTGCGGTGCCAGGCGCTTTTACTGAAGAAACAATTCGAATGATGGCCTCCAAGGTGAGTTGCCCCATCATTTTTCCACTCTCAAACCCAACGAGCCGTGCGGAGGCGACCGCAGAAGATCTTGTGCAGTGGACGGCGGGGCGTGCCTTGATCGCGACGGGATCCCCTTTTGAACCCGTTCACTACGAGGGGAGGGTGATACCCATTACTCAGTGTAATAACGTTTACATTTTCCCTGCAGTCGGTCTAGCGCTGGTCGCTGGCGGTGCGACTCGCGTCACTGATACCATGCTGGTCGCTGCAGCTGAGGTCCTGGGCTCATTGTCACCGGCGATAAAAGATCCAGGGCTCCCTTTGCTGCCGGCCTTAGGGGAGGCGCGTGAAGTCGCCCTGAAAATTGCGTTGGCGGTCGCCCTTCAAGCCATCGTGGATGGGGTTGCCCCAATCATGACAAAGGAAGCATTGGAGGCCGCTATTGAATCGGCTCAATGGGCGCCTCATTACCAGTCGCTGCCGCTTTAATGGTGGAGTATTTTGACAGCAAAAAAGTGACATCTTTGTCAGGATATCTTTCGCGTTGGCCCTATGAGGCTGTGTGCAGCACAAAAATAACAATGAATAAAAAAAATGGAACGTGGCAAGGACCCTCTAACAGTGAATGCTTCGCAACAAAATCTCCTTTCAGAACGGCATCTTTCTGAAGAAGACCGTGTCCGATATCTGGAATTAGTCAATGCAGGACGCATTGTGGCGGTTCTTGGGTGGGTTGATGGGATTCTCCTCAATCGCCCAGACTTTAGCCCTGTCGCTGATGAAATCCAAAGAAGGGCCATGCAGCTTGATCTCGATGGGCT
>JBEIRQ010000209.1:0-3446 GCA_040375885.1 Methylococcus sp. | reverse complement strand
CTTTTCATAGGGACTTTTTGGTCCCTATCGCTCCTTGTCGGCTGTACGCCCACCGCTCCTGTTAGAAACCTTGATCGTCACTCACTAGAAACCGAGATGTTGCGGCTCGAGGTTGATCTTTTATCTCATGAAAGTGCAACCCTGGTCCTTGAAGATTGGTGCCGAAATCACCGCATCAGTGAACCACCCAGTCTTTCGGCCGAACCCCTCGATGAGGGTTTGGAGCCACCACCCAAAGAGGTGATGGCATGGCTTGAGGCCACACCCGAAACCCTCATTTTTCATCGTAAAGTGGCGCTTCGCTGTGGCTCCTCCGTGCTATCGATGGCCGATAACTGGTATCGTCCAGATGCCCTCACGCCATTGATGCTGAACACCTTAAAAACCACTCGTACCCCCTTTGGCAAAGTCGTCAAACCATTAGGATTTCATCGACAACTCCTGCATTTAAAGCCGTTGTGGATTTTGGATCAGGACCCTTCCTCTCAAACATCGTTACCGCCCGATCTTCTTTTTGAAATTACCGCGGTGCTCAGAAACCAGGCAGGACTTCCTTTTAGTGTCGTTGTAGAGCGCTATACCTCGGATACCCTGAAGTTAAGTCCCGATCATCCTTAAGAACGCTGGCGGCAGTATCCATGCGCCCCAACTCGTAGACTGCTTAATCATTGCCGGCAAAACGGCTGCAGGGTATAATTGGGGGTTTACTGAAGTGAACGTTGATTGACCTGCTCAGGCCATGGGGGGTTCTGGCGGGCTCCAGGGGGAGCACGCTCAACACGCAAAGCGCACTGCTTCTGTCTTTTCATCCCGACCGCAACCCGCAACACATTGACATGACTGATCTATCGCACTACCGGAACATCGGCATCTTCGCCCACGTAGACGCCGGCAAGACGACGACCACTGAACGTATCCTGAAACTCACCGGCAAGATCCACAAGATCGGTGAAGTCCATGACGGCGCCGCAACCACCGACTTCATGGAACAAGAACAAGAGCGCGGCATCACGATTCAGTCGGCAGCGACCACCTGCTTCTGGAATGATTACCGCTTCAACATTATTGACACCCCAGGACACGTTGACTTCACCATCGAAGTCTATCGCTCCCTGAAGGTTCTAGATGGCGGTATCGGTGTCTTCTGTGGTTCAGGGGGCGTTGAACCCCAATCTGAAACCAACTGGCGCTACGCGAATGAATCGAAGGTCTCCCGCGTCATCTATATCAATAAGCTCGATAGGATTGGGGCTGATTTCTACCGCGTGGTCAAACAGGTCCAGGAAGTCCTCGCGGCCTATCCTTTAGTGATGGTCCTCCCGATTGGGCGTGAAGATGGCTTTGTCGGTATGGTTGATCTCCTGACCCGGAAATCCTGGATCTGGGACGATTCTGGCGATCCCATGAAGTACACCATCGGTGATGTCCCCGCTGACATGGTCGATGACGTCGAAAAGTTCCGTGCAGAGATGATCGAAAAGGTTGTTGAGCAGGACGATGACGTGATGGAAAAATATCTTGAAGGCGAAGAGCCCGATATTGACACCATCAAACGTCTGATCCGGAAGGGCACCATTAAAATGGATTTCTTCCCGACTTACTGCGGCTCTTCATTCAAGAACAAAGGCGTACAGCTGGTTCTTGATGCCGTCATCGACTACCTGCCGTGCCCAACGGAAGTCAACCCACAGCCTGAAGTGGACCTCGAAGGCGAGGAAACGGGTAACTTTGCGATCGTTGATCCAGAACGCCCCATGCGTGCACTGGCGTTCAAGATCATGGACGATCGATTCGGCGCCTTGACCTTCCTGCGTATCTACTCTGGCAAGATCCAAAAGGGTGACACCGTCCTCAACACGGCGACCGGAAAAACCGAAAGAATCGGTCGTATCGTTGAGATGCATGCGAACAACCGTCAAGAGCTCGATTCTTGCCAAGCCGGTGACATTGTTGCGGTTCTTGGTATGAAGAACGTTCAGACAGGTCATACCCTATGCGACCAAAACCAACCGGCAACGCTTGAACCGATGGTGTTCCCTGATCCTGTTATCTCGGTGGCCATTGCCCCTAAGGATAAGGCTGGCAACGAAAAGATGGGTATTGCCCTTGGCAAGATGGTGGCAGAAGATCCTTCGTTCCATGTCTCGACCGATGAAGATTCGGGTGAAACCATCCTCAAGGGAATGGGCGAACTCCACCTTGATATTAAGGTCGACATTCTGAAGCGAACCCATGGTGTTGAGGTGATTGTCGGAAAGCCACAGGTGGCTTATCGTGAAACCATCACCCGCTCCGTGGAAGATGAATACACCCATAAGAAGCAGTCAGGTGGTTCTGGTCAGTACGCAAAGATCAACTACATCATCGAACCGAATGAACCTGGGACGGGCTATAGCTTTGAATCAACGGTCACCGGCGGTAACGTCCCCCGTGAATTTTGGCCTGCGGTCGATAAGGGCTTTAAAAGCATGCTCGACAAAGGAACGATGGCGGGCTTCCCCTTGGTGGACATCAAAGTCAATTTGACTGACGGTGGCTTCCACGCGGTCGATTCCTCATCCATCGCCTTTGAAATTGCCGCGAAAGCGGCGTTCCGCCAGACCGTACCTAAGTGTGCACCGCAGTTGATGGAACCGATCATGAAGGTCGACACGTTCACCCCTGACGCCCACGTCGGTGACGTCATCGGTGACCTTAACCGTCGCCGCGGCATGATCAAGTCTCAAGAAGCCGGGGCAACCGGTGTCCGCATCAAGTCAGAAGTCCCTCTCTCTGAAATGTTTGGCTACATCGGAGATCTTCGGACTATGACGTCTGGCCGCGGCCAATTCTCCATGGAATTCTCTCATTACCTCCCCTGCCCGAAGAGTGTGGCGGATGCGGTGATCAAAGAAGTTCAGGAAAGGAATGCCGCTAAAGATTGATCCTTTTTTTGGGGGGGTATCCCCCTGATGGAAAAACGGCTCACACCTGTGAGCCGTTTTTTTTGGTTGACGTTACGTCAGATGCGCTGCACGGACTGAAAATTTCGATTAAAAAAACCTGATGGATGACCGCACAGCCCATCAAGCCGTATTTAGGGTACAAAAAGCATCCATCGATAAGGACCTCAGATCCTCATTATCTCTCAAGCAACGACCGCAGAAATAGGATGGCCTCTATCCGCGCAGAGGGTAATCCAACCGTCATGACTAAGACGCGTGCTACTTAAATGAGGAAGAAACCCATAGAGCCAACGATTCCAGGAGGTCAGTGACCTCCTGGATCAACGGGAGTTGGTCAGAAGTTCAAGGCCGCATCAAGGGCCTTTGCTGTCCCGTAAGCCTGAACCCCATAGATAACATCAGGAATCACTCCGTTGGAGTTATTCGGACTACAAGGGGATGTCGCTTTGCCCGTGGTTGGGTAGATCAAAGTACAGTCGGATCCCGTCAAATACTGAGGGG
>JBEIRQ010000370.1:0-2039 GCA_040375885.1 Methylococcus sp. | reverse complement strand
GTCAGCCAAAAGCGGGCGCGCAGCGTCTTTCAACTGCGGCAAGCCCGAATTGCCAACTGCATAGGGGGGCACTTCACCGATCCAAAGGAGCAAAAGATACAACAATCGCCAGGCAAAGGCTTAAGGAGGACGCCACAGCCTTTACAGGCGTAAAAAAACTGACAGGCATTCGTGGGCATCGTTTCTGTTTCTTGATGCCCGCAATTGGGGCAGCTGATCATGGATTCCAGGATCAATCTGGTGTCCATTCGATCCATTGGTAATGCCAAGACAGGATAACAATGAGACCGAAAATGACCCGATACCAAGCAAACACGATGAAGTCGTGATGGGCGATATATCGAAGCAGCCAACGAACGCATATAAAGGCCGATAGGAAGGCTGAAAGGAAGCCCACGATCCACATGTCAAGGTCTTCAAAGCTTAATAGCGACCGCTCTTTGTAAAGCTGATAAGCGGTGGCCATCATGAGGGTCGGAATGGCTAAGAAAAATGAAAACTCCGTGGCCGCCTTTCGAGAAAGCCCAAAAAGAAGGCCGCCGATGATGGTGGCGCCTGAGCGGGAGGTGCCGGGGATCAGGGCGAAGGCTTGGGCAAGCCCCAGGAGAAGGGCATCGAGGGCGTTCATCTCCTCGACGGTCTCAATACGGATTTGGTGCGTTCTTTTTTCCGCCCAGATGATAATAAAAGCGCCCACGATAAAGGCGATCGCGACCGGTATGGGGTGAAAGAGGCTGGCCTTGATGGCTTTTCCAAAAAGAAGCCCTAGGGTGGCGAGGGGCATAAAGGCGATGAGAAGGTTCACCAAGAATCGTCTCGCTTTGGCGTCACTTCTGACATGACTAACGACATAGGAAAGACGTCGTCGATACTCCCAGCAGACCGCCAGAATGGCTCCCGACTGAATGACGATCTCAAAGAGCTTGCCGCGATCGTTGTTGAATCCCAAGAGATCACCTGCAAGGATCAGATGGCCAGTACTTGAGATGGGGAGAAACTCCGTGAGGCCTTCGACCATCCCCAGAATGAACGCTTTGATTAAGAGGACAATATCCATAAAAGACGTCGGTTAGATTGATCCATCGGCTCGCTGTCATGAGGGACAAGGATGCCCTATTGTGCCAGAGTCAGGGCAACGAGTGCCTATAAAGGCCGAAATCGCTGTCATCATGGGGTATTCGTGCTGTGATAGTCTTCAACGATACCCCTCGTCAGGACATTTTCATGGACCCACGAATCCTGGTCTTGAACTCCGGCAGTTCATCCGTTAAATACCGACTTTTCGAACGACAGCCTTCAGGTCACCTCAAGGTTCTGATCTCGGGACGGGTGGAGCGAATTGGCGAACAGGGCGCTCAAGCGAGAGACCATCAGGCCGCTATTGATCTTCTGGTGGCTGACCTTGAATTGGGGGGATATCTTCCTCCTCAGGGTCTTATTGCGATTGGGCATCGCGTGGTCCATGGCGGTGAGGCCTTTCATCAGGCGGTCCGAATTACACCCAAGGTTCTTGAGGCCATTAACGCGGCGACACCGTTAGCGCCGCTGCATAATCCACCCAACCTTCTAGGAATTAATGCCTGCCTTAAGCGGTGGCCAGAGCTCCCTCAGGTGGCGGTCTTTGATACCGCGTTTCACCAAACACTCTCAGCTTCCGCCTTTCGTTATGCCATCCCCGATGAGGCCTATCGGCGCTACGGCATTCGCCGTTATGGCTTCCACGGGACGTCTTTTGCATCCATCACCCATCAAGTCGCGGCATTTCTTGATCGCCCTAAGGAGCGCTTAAATCTTATTGTGTTGCATCTAGGGAATGGAGCGAGTGCTTGCGCTATTCAGGGAGGCCGCAGCATCGATACCTCCATGGGTATGACGCCCTTAGCCGGTCTGGTCATGGGGACCCGCCCCGGTGATCTTGATCCTGGCAGCGTTTTTTATTGGATGGAACACGCTCATCTGAGCCTCAAGGAGATGGATCATCTTCTTAATCAGGCGAGTGGTCTTAAAGGCATCGCTGGAACGAATGATATGCGGGATAT
>JBEIRQ010000103.1:0-6080 GCA_040375885.1 Methylococcus sp. | reverse complement strand
TACCCCCTAAGGGACTCTTGTCGGCCCTTGAGATCTTTGATCTGGTTGTAGAGAGGGTTTAGTTCGCGCATGAGAGATCCTGCCCGGAAAACAGGCCATTATACCTCTGATGCCTGCCCCCTGTCCTATCAGCGTTCCTTTAAAGAGACCTAGAAGACGCACTAAGGCTTGGGGGTCGTTTGGACTTCAATCTGGCCATCAAGGATGCGAACCTCGTAGGCCGCGACGTCGGTATAGGCTGGAGCGCAAAGTGCTTTGCCGGTTTCAAGGCAAAATCTCGCGCCGTGGCGGGGGCAGATGATGGTTCCGGCTTCGATGTGGCCGCTCGCAATTTCGGCGCCGTCATGGGAGCAGACATCTTCAATGGCGAACAGTTTGCCTTCCGTTTTAAAAAGGGCGACCTCGACACCCTCAACCTCAAGGGTCATATGTTCGCCTTCAGCGAGCATGGATTCCGGACCGACTAACATCCAATCAGACATCACCCCACTCCTTAAAAAAGCTTATTCGGTGCTAATCGCATGACCCTCATTCTTGAGGGCGGCCTGCAGGGAATGCCAGGCGAGTGTGGCGCACTTGACGCGGGCCGGATAGGCCCTAACCCCCGAAAGCACGGCCAATTTGCCGATTTCTTCGAGATTGATGTCATCCCCGTTTTTTCCCGTTGTCATTCGATGGAAGGTTTCAAAGAGTTTTTCAGCTTCGGCCTCGGTTTGGCCTTTCACTATTTCGGTCATTAATGACGCGGATGCCGTCGAAATGGCACAGCCGGCCCCTTGAAAGCTGACATCTTCAATCAAGCCATGGCTTACTTTGACATAGAGCGTGATGCGATCTCCACAAAGTGGATTGAAGCCTTCGATGGTTCGATTGGCATCGGCCATGACCCTGAAATTGCGGGGGTTTCGGTTATGGTCGAAGACCACTTCCTGATAGAGGTCTCTGATCTGGTCCAGCATGTGATGATTTGGGTTATTTGAAAAGTTTGATGACCTGACGGATGCCTTCCATCAGGGTGTCGACTTCGTCAAAGGTATTGTACAGCGCGAAGGATGCCCGCGCGGTGGCGGGGAGACCGAAGAAGTCCATCACCGGCATCGCGCAGTGATGACCGGCCCGAATGGCGATCCCTAGTTGGTCTAAAAGGGTTCCGATGTCATGGGGATGGATGCCATCGAGCGTGAACGACAAAATGGCACCCTTTTGAGGTGCGCTGCCGATGATGCGAAGCTCTTCGATTTCAAGCGCCTTTGAGGTGGCATAGGTAAGGAGTTGTTCTTCGTAATCGGCAATAAGGGTCATCCCGATCGCCTCGACAAAATCAATCGCTGTCCCAAGCGCAATGGTATCGGCAATATTGGGTGTTCCCGCCTCGAATTTATAGGGAAGCTCGTTGAATTCGGTTTCTTCGAAGGTCACCCGGCGAATCATGTCGCCGCCTCCCTGGTAAGGCGGCATGGCTTGAAGGAGGCTTTCCTTGCCGTAAAGAACCCCAATCCCTGATGGCCCGTAGAGTTTATGACCCGAAAAGGCAAAGAAATCACAATCAAGGTCACTCACATCGATGGGGAGATGGGGCGCTGATTGGGCGCCATCGACCATGACCGGGATGCTGCGCTCATGGGCAAGGCGGATGATGTCCTTGATCGGGTTAATGGTGCCTAGGGCATTCGACATCTGGGTAATGGAGACGAGGCGGGTCTTTTCTGTGAGGAGCGCCTCAAAGTCTTCCATGAGTAATGTGCCCTCGCGGCAGATGGGGGCGACTTTGAGGATCGCGCCAGTCTCTTTCGCCAGCATCTGCCAAGGGACGATGTTGGAATGATGCTCCATCGCAGAAATCAGGATTTCATCACCTACTTTAAGATTTGGGCGACCATAGCTTTGGGCGACCAGATTGATGGCCTCGGTGGTGCCACGCACAAAAATCACTTCATGGGCGCTTCGGGCATTGATGAACCGCCTGACTTTCTCCCGCGCCTCCTCGAAAAGATCCGTAGAGCGCTGACTGAGGGTATGAACGCCGCGATGGACATTGGCATAATCCGCGCGGTAGACCTCACTGATGCGGTCAATCACACAGAGGGGTTTCTGGGTCGAGGCCGCATTATCAAGATAGACCAGTGGGTGGCCGTTAATGCGTTCAGCGAGGATGGGGAACTGTTGGCGGATCGCTTCAAGATCCAGCGTGGTTTTTTGAGGGTACATTAGAATTCACTTCCAAAGTCTGAACCTGGCAGCGTGGCCTTAAAGGCGTCACGGATCGCCGCTCTAGCCCCTTCGGGATCGATCCGCTCGATCAGTTCATTAGCAAAGGCAAAGGTCAATATATGGCGAGCCTCCTCTTCTCCGATGCCTCGAGATTGGAGAGTAAAAACCGCTTCTTCATCGAGTTGACCGACGGTGACCCCATGGGAACATTTGACGTCGTCCGCATGGATCTCAAGTTGCGGTCTCGCATCGATCTCTGCGTTACCCGATAGGAGGAGATTCCGAATACTCATGCCGGCATCGGTCTTCTCAGCGCCAGGGTCGACGACGATGCGTCCGGTGAAGACCCCTCTGCCATGGTCGTTCGCGATCCCCCTAAAATTCTGCCGGCTTGAGGCATGCGTCCCGCAATGATCGAGGCGGGTCTCGATGTCTTGGTGTTGGCGTCCAGAGGCCAACAGGAGTCCCTCGAGTTCGCACTCAGCGGATGATTCCAGTTGGGCATGTATTTCGGTTCTAGACCAGAGGGCGCCAAGGCTCGCGAGATGCCCTCGATAGCGCGCCGACCTTTTCAGTTTGAGGCGAAGGCCGCTGAAGTGATGACTGGCCTTTCCTTCCCGTTGCAATCTGACATGCCGGAGGGAGGCATTTTCATCCATCACGGCATAGGTCATGCTGGTGGTGAGTGAAGGAGGGTCGTTTGGGCCTATGAATACTTCGATGAGATGGGCTTCTGCGCCTTTAGCCAGCCGCAATCGGTGCTGCAGGGTGTTGAGGCCCTGGGCTTGCTGGGTCAGATGAACGACGACAATCGGTTTTTCAAGGCGGTAGTTTGGCTGGATATCGAGACAGAGGCCATCGCTGAAGAGGGCCGTATTGAAATCTTCAAGCCGGTGGCAGGAGGCCGCTGCTGCGGTGTCTTCAAAGAGACCTTGAAGGTCTTCCCCAGGGGTTCTAAGGGCGAGGCTCAGGGGCTTAAGCTTGACCTCTTCAGGGAGTCCCTCAAGGCAGGAGGCTGTCGCAACAAAGTGACCATCGACGAAGACCACCGAGTAGGCATCCTTCAGGAGCTCAAGGTCGACAGGCTCTGATGGGACCCCGCTCATGGTCTCCGCCGGCGTGAAGCGGACTCTTTCGAGTGATCGAAGCGGTGTGAAGCGCCATCCTTCTTCGAGGGGGTCTGGGAACCCATGGGCTATAAACCGTTCACGGGCCGGAGCCCTCAGCGCCTCAAGCCAAGGGAACAGCTGTCCTTCGCCCGTTTTAAAAAAAGCCTGATAGTGTTCCACGGAATCCATAATATCCTGGTCCTCAGTGGTTCAAGCTGGGGTCGATCCAGCCGTAGCCACGCGCCTCCAATTCAAGCGCGAGTTCCGGGCCGCCCGACTTTACAATGCGGCCCTGGGCCAACACGTGGACGACATCGGGCTTGATGTAGTCGAGGAGTCGCTGATAATGCGTCACCATAATGAACGAGCGCGTCGGGGAGCGAAGAGCATTGACGCCGTCGGCAACGATCTTGAGCGCATCGATATCAAGGCCTGAATCGGTTTCATCCAGAATGCAGAGTCTCGGTTCGAGAATGGCCATCTGAAGGATTTCGTTTCGCTTTTTTTCGCCGCCTGAAAAGCCCTCGTTGACGCCTCGATAGAGGAACTGCTCATCGAGGCTTAGGCTCTTGATCTTCGCTTTCACGAGTTGCAGGAAGTCCATCGCGTCGACCTCGGTTTGGCCATGGTGTTTTCGGATGGCGTTGAGTGCCGCTTTCAGCAAATAAATGTTACTCACCCCCGGAATTTCAACCGGGTATTGAAAGGCTAAGAAGATACCCTCTCGGGCCCTTTCTTCGGGCTTCATGGCGAGAAGGTCCTTCCCTTCGTAGGTCACTGAGCCATGAGTCACCTGGTAGCCTTCGCGTCCAGCCAGGATGTTGGAGAGGGTGCTCTTGCCGGATCCGTTTGGGCCCATGATGGCGTGGACTTCGCCGGGTTTAATGTCAAGGCTGATGCCTTTGAGGATGGCCTGCTCGTCGGCTTTGGCTTCAAGGTTTTGAATGCTTAGCATGGTATTGATTCGATGGAGTAGTTTAATTCTTAGGGTTATCCCACGCTGCCTTCGAGGCTGATGCCCAAGAGGGCTTGGGCTTCCACGGCAAATTCCATGGGTAACTCCTTGAAAACTTGCTTGCAGAAGCCGTTGACGATCATAGAGACGGCATCCTCGGCTGAAAGGCCACGTTGCTGGCAAAAAAACAATTGATCCTCGCTGATCTTGGCGGTGGTCGCTTCATGCTCCAGCCGTGCTGTAGGTTCCTTAACCTCGATGTAGGGGAAGGTGTGGGCGCCACATTTGGGGCCAATCAGGAGCGAATCACATTGGGTGTAGTTTCGGGCATTGATGGCGCCAGGAAGGATCTTGACCTGTCCTCTGTAAGTGTTTTCAGCGCGTCCTGCCGAAATGCCCTTGGAGATGATGGTGCTCTTGGTGTTTTTTCCGATATGGATCATTTTGGTCCCGGTATCCGCCTGTTGACGGTGGTTAGAAACGGCGACCGAATAGAATTCTCCTATTGAATGATCCCCTCGGAGGACACAGCTTGGATACTTCCAGGTAATGGCGGAGCCCGTTTCGACCTGGGTCCATGAGATTTTAGCGTGGTGGCCTCGGCAGTCACCTCGCTTAGTCACAAAATTGTAGATGCCGCCCCGACCTTCCTCGTCACCGGGATACCAGTTCTGAACCGTAGAGTATTTGATCTCGGCATGATCGAGGGCGATGAGTTCGACCACGGCGGCATGCAGCTGGTTCTCATCTCGCATCGGTGCGGTGCAGCCCTCGAGGTAGCTGACGTGGCTGTTGTCCTCGGCGATGATCAGAGTTCTTTCGAACTGCCCGGTGTTGGCCGCATTGATTCTGAAATAGGTGGACAGCTCCATGGGGCAGCGAACGCCCTTTGGAATGAAAACAAAGGATCCATCTGAAAATACCGCGGCATTGAGGGCTGCAAAGAAATTATCAGATGGTGGGACCACGGATCCAAGATATTGCTGGATCAGCTCAGGGTGGGTGTGGACGGCTTCTGAAAACGAACAAAAAATGACTCCGGCCTCTTTTAGCTTGTCCTTGAAAGTGGTTGCAACGGAGACGCTGTCAAAGACGGCATCGACCGCTACCCCGGCCAGTCGCTCCTGCTCATGAAGGGGGATGCCCAGTTTTTTATAGGTTTCGATCAGCTTAGGATCCACCTCATTAAGGCTTTTGGGGGCCTCTTTGACCTTGGGTGCTGAATAATAGCTGATGCTGTTGTAATCGATGGCCTGATAATCGAGATAGGCCCAATCTGGTTCGCGCATGGTCAGCCATTGCTCATAGGCCTTGAGGCGCCAGGCCAGCATGAAGGGCGGCTCGTTCTTGCGGGCAGATATGGCACGGATGACGTCTTCATTTAATCCCGGAGGCAGGGTATCCGCTTCAAGGTCGGTGACAAATCCAGGTTTGTATTCCTTCTGGATCAGGTTGTCGATTTGTTGTTGGGATGCGGACATCGTCATTGCTCCGGGTTTCGTCTTGGCTGAAAAGTGATGTCTTTGACGGGAATATGGAATCCATCGGATCCCATGGGCGGGGTGATCGCCATATCGGCCAGGGTAACGGCCTCGAGGGCGGCATGAATGGCGCGATTGATCACCGACCAGTTGCCGCGGACATTGCAGGAGGACGCCTGCTCGCAGTGGTTGAGGTCAATGCTGCATTCGGTGAGAGCGATGGGGCCCTCAAGCGCTGCAATGATATTGGCGATGGACGTCTTTTCGGGTGTTTGGGCTAATTGGTAGCCCCCTTTGGGGCCCCGAGTTGAGCGAACCACGTGC
>JBEIRQ010000338.1:0-2302 GCA_040375885.1 Methylococcus sp. | reverse complement strand
TCGCTTTCTTACCTCTTTTCAGGCGCTTTTATCGGACCTTCGAGTCAGGCCCCTCGCGTAGATGAAGCCCGAAATGACCACCTTTATGAACTAGAAATTGCCTTTAGTGAACTGACAGGGGCCTTAGAGCCTGGGAAGGAATCAGAGCAGCCTTGGTTGGTGGATCGCCTCCTTCGCCATCTCCTGACCGATATGACCGGTAATACCCATCGATCGGAATTTTGTATCGATAAACTTTATTCTCCTGATTCTCCCACAGGGCGTTTGGGTATTTTGGAGCTACGCGCCTTCGAGATGGCGCCTCATTATCAAATGAATCTGCTTCAGGCCCTATTACTTCGGGCGCTGGTGGCTAGGTTCTGGAAAACCCCTTATCGAGGCCCCTTGGTGGCCTGGGGGACGCAACTGCATGATCGATTCATGTTGCCTTCCTTCATCGAGCGGGATATCGCTGAAGTCGTTCGCGATTTAGGACAAAGTGGCTTTCCCTTTGATCTAGATTGGTTCCAGCCCTTCTTAGCGTTCCGATTCCCGACGTATGGTGAAGTGGTTCATGATGGCATTTCGCTCTCCCTGAAGCAGGCGATTGAACCATGGCATGTTCTCGGAGAGGAAGTGACGGCGGGTGCAACTGCTCGTTACGTCGACTCCTCAGTAGAACGGATCGAGGTCCGTGTTCGAGGTTTGACTGAAACGAGGCATCAGGTGATCTGTAATGGCCGACTCATTCCGCTTCATCCAACAGGTGTTCCAGGAGAATTTGTCGCCGGTATTCGTTTTAAAGCCTGGGCACCGCCTTCAGGACTCCATCCGACAATAGGCGTTCAGTCTCCTTTGGTTTTCGATCTCTACGATAGCTGGAATCAGCGTTCATTAGGCGGCTGTACTTATCATGTGAGTCATCCAGGGGGACGTAATTTCAAGGCCTTTCCGGTCAATGCACAGGAGGCAGAATCAAGGCGGCGCGCCAGGTTTTGGGAGCACGGACATACTCCAGGGCCTATGACCATCTGCCAGGAACCGTTGAATCCTCATTTTCCAATGACCTTAGACCTTCGTTGGACCCCCCATTAGGAGCAATTCGGAGCAATTCATAGATGATAGATTCCAACTCAATGCCCCGATTTGGCGATAAGAAAAATTCAGATTTTTATGAAGAGTATCTTCCACGTCTTCTAGAGGAGCGGGACCGCAGTGGATTGACGGCGATGATTGGTGAGATCGAAGCCTTGCT
The DNA here is from genome assembly GCA_040375885.1 of Methylococcus sp. Classification (GTDB taxonomy): domain Bacteria; phylum Pseudomonadota; class Gammaproteobacteria; order Methylococcales; family Methylococcaceae; genus UBA6136. The sequence continues at coordinate 1,068 of JBEIRQ010000338.1, read as the reverse complement.
CATCGGTGTTGAGCCAGGGAATGCGGTGGAATATATCGCCGAGCTTGCATTGATGACGCCCTATCAATATCTGGTGACATTGGAGAGTGAAAAACACAGAACGCATGTCTTAAGGATCGATATGGCCTCGCCAGATATTCTCCTGAGGGAGCCTCGTCAGATGGCCTACAGCGATATCTTTAGAAGCCTTAATGATCTATATCCCGTCGGTGCCCGTCGTCCCCATAGCCGCTATCTTGGGGAGATTCTCCATTGTGAGGACCGCCATCAGGTGGTTGCACTCCAGCAACAACGTGAATTCCGTTTTTTTTCTGTCGGGCAACTTGCTGATCTCGATCTTCCGCTCAATGTGAGCATCTCAAAGCCCTCACCCTATACCCAGAATGTGGTGGGCTATATGGACCGTCCCGATGATTCCATCCGTGTCTATCACCATGGTCAGTCGGAGATCTTTTCAAAAGCGCAGGCGGCGAATGATCGCGGCAAGGAAATGCAGGAGCGCCTCGGCATCAGTGAACTCATTGGCCCGATCGACCATCTCGCCACCCGTGTATACAGTCAAAATCGTGAACCAGCCCTTCTTGAATATCTCGCATTGTCGAGCTATTACTACTGGGGTAGTTATGACATCAAGGCTCAGAATTCATCGACGAACGTCACTAAAAATCTCCGAGGTTGGCCAGAATCACGGAGCCCTGCGAAGGTCTTCACCGCCAATAATCATCCCTATTGCGTTAATCATCTCGATCATCTTCCAAGTCCTACCGAGACCTTTGTCAGAAACTATGGTCCAAGGCTCCATCATATGGCTGTCGAAGTAAAAGATGGTCAGCGCGATGGACGTGAATATATCGATATCGTCGTCGATGCCATCTCAGGACAAGGTAAGGGCTTTCTTCTCGAAACGATTGGATCAAGGAAAGAAGGCTTAAAACAAATCTTCTCATCGGCCTCTGATTTTTCCTCTTTGATCATTGAGTACGTTCAACGATTTGGTGATTTTGAAGGCTTCTTTACCCGCGACAATGTCGCTAAATTAACATTTGCAGCAGGCCAAGAAGAGGGGGT
>JBEIRQ010000074.1:0-7547 GCA_040375885.1 Methylococcus sp. | reverse complement strand
GGTCCGCGACCTAAAGCATCTCCTCAAGGCCTCACAGATCGGTTAATAAAGATCAACGTGAGCCTGCTTTCTTCCATTTCCTGCCAGTGCCCATCATGTCCATGAAGACGTTATTTCGACATTACACCCAGGTTTTTCTGCTGGTTTCGATCCTTATTTACCTTTTGGGGGTCCTAGCGCAACTTGGCCAATCCCCTCTTGGGTGTCCCGATTGGCCGGGCTGCTTTGGTGAAGTGCTGATGGTTCCTAAGCTCTTTTCGGCAGGGTGGTTTGCACCGCTCATGACGCTTTGGAGCCAGAATCAGTTGATGATTCCATGGCTGATGGTGGGTCTTTCTAGCTTCCTGCTCTTGTTGAATATTGGTGAGCGTCGGCAGGGTTTGAGGGGGATCGTGCTGGCTTCCTTGGTTCTGGTTTTGACTTCTTTTGTCGCCATGCGAGCGATTCCGATAGACCATCCAACGCCCCTTAGTCTCTTTTTAGGCCTTGTGATGGTGTTCCTGATTCACCGACTTTTCGTCGCGGGTTCAGCCATGGAGCCCCCAAAAGAGGCGTTGCCCTTCTTGACCTGGCTGAGCCGCTTCGGTCTCCTTCTGCTCTTGATTGATGCGTATCTTGGCGGGTGGCTCTCACTGGCGGGCGGTGGGCTTTCTTGCCCTGAGGTCCCGACCTGCCTAGGCCATTGGCTGCCAACAGCGGATTATCTTGGGCTGATGAAGGCCTTCTTTGGGTCTCAAGGGGGTGATTGGGCGCTGCGATCCCCGGGCGCCTTGATTGCACTCAATGTGCTGCACCGGATCCTTGCGGTCCTCGTTTTTCTCATGCTGACCCTGCTGGCACAAGGGCTGACCTCGAACCCCAAGGCGCCGGCTCTCAGTAAAGAGGGGCTTTGGCTGAGTGCCTTGCTATTGATTGAGGTGGCGCTCGGTCTTGGGCTGGTCCTTTTACGTTTGCCCGTTGTTCTCGGGGTGGCACATGCCTTCGTCGCTCTATTACTGATTCTGCGAGTATCTCGAATTGAGCAGCGTCTGGGACGAGCCCCCGAGGGTTCCCTGGAACTTCAACCCACGGAATGGTCTTCTCCCTCTGAAGCGCCGCCGATGGCCCCCGTTTCTCCTCTTCCGTCCCATGAATTACCGAGACCCTCTTCGGCATCGCTCTATCAGCGGCTCAAGGGGCAGCTTTCGAAGACCCGTTCAGGGCTGAACGGGTTTCTGGGTCAACTGCCGGGGGGGCGAAAGGAGATCGACCAGGCGTTTTTGGAGGAACTTGAGGGGCAGCTTCTCATGGCGGATATGGGAGTAACGGTCACTCGTGACATCATTCGTCATCTCACCGATAGCCTTGACCGTCAGGAGTTACGAGATATCTCCGTGGTCAAAGAGCACCTCAAACGCTATCTCCATCAGCTCATCGAGCCGGTGAGCAAGCCACTTGAGATGGCCGACACCCAGAGGCCGTTTGTCATTTTGGTCGTGGGTGTTAACGGTGTGGGTAAGACCACGACCATCGGTAAGCTCGCCAAGCGGCTGCAGCTTCAGGGCCTGAGTGTCATGTTAGCCGCCGGTGATACCTTCAGGGCGGCGGCGGTCGAGCAACTCCAGACCTGGGGTGAAAGAAATCAGGTCCCGGTCATTGCCCAGCATACGGGGGCTGATTCGGCATCGGTGATTTACGATGCGCTTGAGGCGGCCAAGGCTCGAAGTGTCGATGTCCTCATTGCAGATACTGCAGGACGTCTCCACAACAAGTCCAATCTGATGGACGAACTGAGTAAGATCAAACGGATCATGGCGCGCCTTGATCCCACTGCGCCTCAAGAGGTCTTGTTGGTGCTCGATGGAGGGACCGGGCAGAATGCGCTCAATCAGGCAAGGGAGTTCCATGAAGCCGTCGGGCTGACGGGTATCGCGCTGACCAAGCTCGATGGCACCGCCAAAGGCGGGGTGTTATTCGCCTTAGCTCAGCAGTTCGGAATCCCGATCCGTTTCATTGGTGTTGGGGAAGGAATTGATGATCTTCAGGACTTTAATGCGGACCAATTTATCGGCGCTCTCTTTGATGAAAATGACCTAAGCTGATGTTTTTTGGGTTTCTGATTTTGTGAGGCTTTTATGTTAATCCGCTTTATTCTCTCGCTGCTGCTGGTGCTTTCGACCTGGAATCCGACGGGGTACTGCTATGTGGACTGGTTTCTGATGCATTTTCCGGCGATCAGCGCGGAGGTCGCCTTTGTCGGTGTGGTCCTCTTGATCGGATGGGCTCTCTTTCTTAATGCAACATTAGCCGCCTTGGGCTTTTTTGGAATTCTTCTGGCAACCGCCTTCTTTGGAACATTAACCTGGGTTCTGTTTGATCAGGGCCTGATTACGGCCAAGAATGACGTCGTGACATGGGTGACTCTGGTGGTGCTTGCGGGCATTCTCGCATTGGGCATGTCTTGGGGAAATGTCTGGCGCAAACTCTCTGGGCAGGTCGAGGTCCATCAGGATCATCATCATTAATCGCGGTGAGTGACTAACCCGTTTTAGGTTTAGCCATCCCTCAAGAACGCGGCCAAGAGTTTTTTAAGCCAAAGCTGATCAAGAACACCGGTGCTTTCCCGAATACTGTGCATGGCCCACATGGGAGCGCCACAATCGAGGGTGGGTATTCCAAGCCTTGAGGCGCTTAAGGGTCCAATGGTGGAGCCACAGCCAAGATTGCTTCGGTGAACATAGATCTGTCCTGGCACTTCGGCCATGTCTAATAAATGTCGAAACAGGGCCTCGCCATCGCCGTTGGTGGCATAGCGCTGATTAACGTTCAGTTTGAGGGCAGGGCCTTCATTGATCCTCACGTGATGATGAGGTTCGAAAGCGGTGGGGAAATTGGGGTGAAACCCGTGCGCACCATCGGCACTTAGGAAGAGGCTTCGGGCCAAAGACCGATGGAGGTCTTCCGGGTGGTGGTGGCTTTCGGGCGTAAAGTGGAGTCGTTCGAGAAGGTCCGAGAGGAAGCGGCCATCGGCCCCTTGGTAGCTCTGACTGCCCACTTCTTCATGGTCAAAAAACGCGCAGACGACCGTTTGGCTTTGGTTTGCGTGCTCCAGCAAGGCCAAGAGGCTCGCATGACAGGATGCGAGATTGTCAATCTGTCGATGGGCAATGAATTCTTCATTCGCCCCCCAGAATCCCCCCGGTTGCGTGTCATAAACTCCCAACTCGAAACTTCGAATCTCATCTTTTGAAACGCTGAGCGCCTCGGCTAAAACCTTCAGAAAGAATCCCTCCGGATGGTCGTTGGATCTCCCAAGGAGAAGAGGTAATTCGGTTTGAAGGTGGAGCTTAAGGCCCTCCTCGTTGACGTGCCGGTTGAGGTGAATGGCGAGGTTTGGAAGCCTTAGAAGGGGTTTTTTGAAGCGAATGAGACGATGGGTGAGTTGAGCTCCCTCTTTTAGCGTGACCCGTCCTGCAAGGCTCAAATCGCGATCGCCATAGGTGGCGAGAATCGGGCTGCCATAAACCTCGACGCCCAGGCGGACCAAATGATCCTGCTGATCCATGCCCTGGGGTTTGATTCTGAGCCCGGGGGAATCGGTGTGCGCCCCAATGATCCTAAAACCGACATCAGCAGGTGCCTTGGATCCGATTTGGAAGGCAATAAGGGAGGATCCACCGCGGATGACGTAAGCCTTTTGGCCCTCCCTCAAGGTCCAGCGGTCTTTCTCATCCAGTGGGGCGAACCCCTCTTTCTGGAGTCTTGATGCCAGGGTTTCTACCGCGTGCCAAGGGCTCGGACTCTGATCGATGAACTCAATCAGGTCTTCAGCATGTTGACGGTGTTCTTGGCTGATCGTCATGGTTCTATAGTAGCTGAATTTGCATTTGTCCGGGACCTTCATCCTCAATTGCCCGCATGGCTGAGCGCAAATCTGGGATAATAAGCGCCATGAAGTATGCAAAGACCCATGGGATTTTTTGATGGCGACGCCTCCCCTGTTGGCGGTAAGACATCTCAGCTGTTGTCGTGGCGAGGCCTGTCTTTTTGAGGGGCTTGATTTTTCGCTGGAGGAGGGCGAAGGCCTTCAGGTGGAGGGTGCCAATGGTTCTGGAAAAACCAGCCTATTGCGGATTCTGGCGGGGTTCGTCCAGCCGGATGAAGGGGATGTCCTATGGCAGGGGGTTGAGATTAACCGGCAACGTTCAGCGTTCAGCGCCCAGTTGGGCTATTTGGGGCATCATCTTGGGCTGAAGCAGGACCTTTCGGTGACAGAGAACCTCAACATGGCGCTCGCGCTAAGACAGGTGACCCCGGAACCGTCGGCGCTTATGAAGGTCCTTGAACGCTTGGGTCTTAGTGATAAACGAGAGCTTTTGGTGCGCTATCTTTCTCAAGGTCAACGTCAGCGCGTCGCCCTCGCGGGCCTTCTCCTATCAGGAGCCAGGCTTTGGATTCTGGATGAACCTTTTACCGCACTCGATGCGGATGGTATCCGAGAAATTCAGGGGGTGGTGACGGAGCATCTTGGCCTTGGGGGGTTGGCGATTTTGACCTCGCATCAGGCGTTGAGCCTCAGCCGACCGCTATTGACGTTGCGTCTTGGGTAAGGGTGTGATCAAGGCTTTCATTGCATTGGTGCGCCGTGATCTCTTGCTGGCGTTTAGGCATCGTGCTGAGTGGTTCAATCCCCTCTTATTTTTCGGCATGATTGTCACCTTGTTTCCTTTGGGGGTGAGCCCTGAAGCTTCTGTCTTGAGAGTGATGGCCCCTGGGGTGATTTGGATCGCTGTCCTTTTAGCGGGACTTTTCTCTCTCGAAAGTATGTTTCGCTCAGATTTTGATGATGGCGCTCTTGAGCAAATGGTCTTGAGCCCTTATCCCCTGCCTCTGTTGGTGCTAGCCAAGGTCTTGGCGCACTGGCTGGTCAGTGGTCTCCCCATGTTACTCATGGCGCCTCTCCTCGCGTTATTGATGACCATGCCTGAGGATGGGATCGCGATGTTGGAATGGACACTCTTGGTCGGGACCCCGCTGCTGAGCTTGACCGGGTCGATTGGTGTCGCTCTGACGGTTGGGCTTCGGCGCGGCGGCGTTCTACTCACCCTGATTGTGTTACCGCTCTATATCCCGGTCCTGATTTTCTCTACCAATGCGGTATCGGCGGCTGTGGCGGGACTTCCGATGGGCGGTCAGCTTGATTTTCTGCTGGCGCTTTTGGTCTTGGCGCTGACTTTGGCTCCCTTCGCAACCGCGCAGGCTCTGCGCATCAGTTTGAGTTGACATCATCATGTGGAACGCGATTTGGGTCTTTTTTCACAAGTGGGCTTCGCCGAGGTATTTCTACCGACTCAGTGGTAGGGTGATTCCATGGCTATGGGCGTTGACCCTCCTCTTCCTTTTCGCTGGCCTCTACCTTGGGCTCTTTGTGGCGCCGCCTGACTATCAGCAGGGTCAAAGCTACAGGATCATCTTTGTTCATGTGCCTAGCGCCTGGATGTCCTTGTTTATTTATACCTTCATGGCCGTTTTAAGCGGCATATACCTGATTTGGAACATCAAGCTCGCGGATGTCATGGTGCGAAGTTCGGCCATACTGGGTGCTTCATTCACCTTCCTGGCGCTTGCGACGGGATCACTGTGGGGTAAACCCATGTGGGGAGCCTGGTGGGTCTGGGATGCGCGGCTGACTTCCGAATTGATTCTGCTGTTTCTATACCTTGGTTACCTCGCCCTGGTCAATGCCATCGAAGACACCCGGACCGCAGCGAGGGCCGGTGGCGTCCTCATTCTGGTCGGGGTCGTCAATATTCCGATTATTCACTACTCGGTGGAGTGGTGGAACACGCTTCATCAAGGAGCGACGGTCACCAAACTGGATAAGCCGTCCATTCACGTGTCGATGTTGATCCCGCTGCTCTTGATGGCAGGCGCTTTCCAGTTGTATTACTTCTCCCTCGTCTTAATGCGGGCCCGCGTCGAACTCCTCGAGCGCGAGTGGCGGAGCGAGTGGGTTCGCGAGATGATGGGCCGGGGTTCTGATGGCTGATCCTCGTATTTTATTCTTCGTCATGCCGGCAGGCGCCTTGATGGCCGGCTTTCTGGTCTCCACTTTCATTCTGTAGACGGACTTTTTCATGACTCAAGAACAGCAGCAAATGCCCGCCGGCCTGACCAAGGCCCAACAGGCCGTTCAAAACCTTCAAAACCACGTCAGCGCTCAAGTGATTGGTCAGGAACGCCTCATTGAGAGCATGCTGATGGCCCTCTTGGCAGATGGCCACCTCCTGGTTGAGGGTGCCCCAGGCCTTGCTAAGACCAGAGCCATCAATGTGCTGAGCCGCGGGATTGAGGCCGATTTTCACCGCATCCAATTTACCCCGGATCTATTGCCTGCCGATTTGACCGGCACCGAAATCTACCGCCCCCAGGAAGGGACTTTTGAGTTTCAGCGGGGGCCTTTATTTCATCATCTCGTTCTGGCCGATGAAATCAATCGATCACCTGCCAAGGTGCAGTCCGCCTTGCTCGAGGCGATGGCCGAACGCCAGATTACCGTCGGCCGGGTGACCTATCCCCTGCCGCCATTGTTCATGGTCATGGCGACGCAGAATCCGATTGAGCAGGAAGGGACGTACCCGCTTCCAGAAGCACAGCTCGATCGGTTCATGCTGTTCATTCGGATTGGTTACCCTGAACCGCGGCATGAACGGACGATTCTCCATCTGGTCAGAAATGAAGCACGCGGTGTCAAAGAATCCACGGCAACCGCCTTCGAACCGATTCCCCAAAGAACCCTGCTTGAGGCCCGCCATGAGGTGCTTGACCTTTATCTTGCAGAGTCCCTTGAGGAGTATCTCTTGCAGTTGATCCTTGCAACCCGTGAGCCTGGGGCCTACGATCCTGCGTTGGCTCGCTGGGTGCAGTATGGTGCAAGCCCCAGGGCGACCATTGCGCTTGATCGTTGCGCCAGAGCCAGGGCTTGGCTCCACGGCCGGGATTTTGTTTTGCCCGAAGACATTCAGTCGGTGGCAAAGGATGTGCTGCGTCATCGTCTCATTCTGACCTATGAGGCCGAGGCCGATGGCATCGATGCGGACCACGTGATTGAGACGCTGCTGCGTCACGTTGCTGTTCCCTGACCCTTCTAAAAACCCCGAGAAGCCCGCGATGCGTCCTTATCAGCATGATTTTATTCGCTATGCCATCGAGGCTGGCGTCCTTCGATTCGGTGACTTTGTTCTAAAATCAGGTCGCCGAAGCCCTTATTTTTTCAATACGGGGCTGTTTGATACCGGTGAACGGCTTGGACGGCTTGGTGAATTTTATGCCGAAGCCCTGATCGCGACAGGGCAAAAACCCGATGTGCTCTATGGTCCAGCCTATAAGGGAATCCCTCTCGCGTGCGCCACCTCGATTGCCCTTGCGCGAAAGACCCAAGACCCCACCCCCTTCGCCTTCAACCGCAAAGAAGCCAAAGACCATGGGGAGGGCGGGATGATTGTCGGGGCCCCCCTCAAGGGTGAAGTCTTGATCCTCGATGACGTCATTACGGCAGGAACCTCGGT
>JBEIRQ010000102.1:0-6088 GCA_040375885.1 Methylococcus sp. | reverse complement strand
CTTGCCAATGAGCGGGCCAATGCGGTTCGGGATGCCTTTCTCCAAGCGGGTGTTCCGGCCTCGAGGCTCAAGGCGCGGGGTCTCGTCAGTGACAAGCCGGTGATGACAGAAGATCAGTCTTCAGTGGCTTTTTGGAGTCAACGCATCGACTTTAAAGTCCTCCAGGTCTGTGATGCTCTTTTTCCGTGCGAACTCACAGCCCCTCCACCTGTGCCTCCGAGGGAAAAAGCAGAGCCCGTGGAATTACCGGCTGATATTGACCCGAAACTTGGAGATCCCCCCGCGGTCAAGCTGCCCCATACGATAAGAACCCTGGATGGGGAGGTGATTGCGCCTAGATCCAGCGACTCGGTTGGCCGCTCAAGGCCCTATGAGGATCAATCGGTCGCCCCTTTGAATGACAGCGATGATCAAAAAGACCAGACCCCACAGAGGAAAAGTTCTAATCCACCATCGTCCTTGAAAGAACCGGTAACGATGGATCGGGAAAGCCGGCCACCGGCCACTGATCCATTGCCGCCTCCCCGTCCCAAGGCGAAATACAAAGCCCCGACCCCACCGCCGCCGCCTAAGGAGCCAGAGTGGTATGACCCCTTCGGTATTTTCTAAATAGAGCGCATCTGGCCGGTGATGATCCGGCCAGAGGATCACTCGGCCGGGACCTCATTGCTTTTGAGCTTGCGCATCTCCACCGGAGAAATTCGACCTTTAGATGAGACCTTGTCGTAGATCTCGCCAAAGGCTTGCTTGCAGTAGGGCAATGACTCCCGAAGCCGGTCATAGTCCGTGTGATCGAACATCCTTCTGAAGTCCTTTTCTGATAACAGCGTCTTGGCATAAAGGGCCTGATAGCCCTGGTGATCTATGACAAACTGTTCGAGCTTTGGAAGCGCTTTGCGGCCGTCGAAGCCAGGCTTTTTCGGGGTCCCGTAGGCACCGATATCAACATACATCTCATCAAGGCGACCATCCGGCAGGCGGTAGGGGTGAATGAGCCCGAGATGCTTTGGGTTTTCAAAGACCGCCATCGGTGAGAGCCACAAGGGGTAAAGATCGAAATGATCATCAAAATATTCGATGGAGGGCTTCAGCAGAGCCATAGGCATTAGCATGTCCTGTACGACATGATGTTGTTCTCGAAGCCTTCGGGTGGTTTCTGTTTCTGTATATTTGAGCAGTTCGATACGGGGAGGGAGTGCCCACCCTAGTGCAAAACGGAATAGGGGATGGTTGCCAAAGGTGATGATTTCTTCCATCGCCCAGAAATAGCTCCGGGTGTGCCGGTGAAGATAGTCCCGGAGTGGGAGGTATTCGACGCGTGGTTCCCCGGTGTCTAGAAGGCCTTCGACATGTTTATAGAACCAAGGCTTATACCACCGGCCGATCGCATTGATGGGGCCATCGTCTTGAGGTTGATCGGTCATGACGGCGGTCATGAGGACGCCGCTTTCCCGGCTGTACATCAGGGCTTCCACAAACTCGTTATGATCGGTATCCCTCGAAGCTCGATCAAAAGCCTCGGTTAAGCCGTTGAGAGTGGTGTGAGGTTCATAGGCCACACGGACATACTTTCTTGCTGGAATAATCTTGAGTTCGGCGGCCACTAAGAATCCGAGGGTGCCATGGCTCCAGGGAATTAAATGAAAGAGTTCGTTATTCTCGGTTTCGCTGCAGTGCAGCTGTTTGCCTTCGGCCGTCACCAGATCGAAGGCCACGCAGATAGACTGAAAAAGCCCCCACTTGTGACTGCTGGTTTCAACGCCAAAGCCCATAATGAGTCCGCCAACCGTGAGATCGTCGAGCTCTGGGACCACAGGCAAAATCCAGCCACGTTGTATTAACGTTCTCGATATTTGTCCCATGCTCGCGAGAGGCTCAACCCGAACGGTTTGACGTTCTTCATCAATGGATAGGATGTCATAGAGGTCGATATGGATATTGCGCCGGGACAATTTATATTTTGGAACCATTTCGCTCATGGTCTGCCAGCCGGAACGTGCGGTGCACAGCTTTTCCTTGGCGCCGTCCTGCTGCCATTGTTCGATTTGCCGAACCACCTCTAAAACCCGCTGCTCGTGACGGGCCGGTGCCGTCCGCATTCTAAAAAGAACATGGTTACGGAGGTAGACAAAACCGGTGTAGAGACAGGAAATGGGCAGCAGAAAGACCGTTGCAAATAAACCGCGGTGATGGGTCAGAATGTATTCAAAAAGCTGGCCGGAGGATGATTTTTCGCTAGACATGAGGTTCCATCGGGAAGCGTGAGTGAGGGTGAACGCGTTACCTTGAGTAGGGATGCCCTGAAGGTCTCTAAGGGGTCGCTCATAACAGGGTCATGTTAACATTGGCCAATTATTCTAAGAACCATTCATCATTCATCATTCATGAGTCAGGACAAAATTCTGATTACAGGGGCCACCGGTCATCTTGGCGCTAATCTTTTGCGTCGATTGCTCTTAGATGGCGAAACTGTGCGGGTATTCCAGCGCCCCGGAAGAGATTATGGGGCCCTTCAAGGTCTCGATGTGGAGATGGTTTATGGCGACCTTCGTGATCCAGATGCCGTAGAGAGGGCTGTCCTTGGTTGTACCAAGATCTATCATTGTGCCGCGATGGTCTCGACGATTGATGGCAACAAGGCGCATAAGCGGGAAGTCTATGATGTCAACGTACTGGGTACCCGCTATATTCTTGAGGCTGCCCGTCGTTTAGCCGTTCAAAAAGTGGTGGTGTCTGGTTCCTTGAGCGCGACGGGCCATGACCCTGAGCGTCCAAGTGATGAATCGATGCCTTTCTACCCGTTTGATCGGCAGATGCCCTATGGCTTCACCAAACATCTTGTGGAGCATGAATGCCTCAGAGCGCATGCCGAGGGGCTCAACGTGGTCGTCGCGACGTCCTGTGCCATTATTGGTCCTAACGACTATGTCCCATCTCGCATGGGTCAGGTACTGATCGATTATGCCAACGGTAGCCTTCGAGCCTATATTCCAGGGGGGTTCGAGTTTGTCTCGACCCGGGATATTGTCGAGGGTCATGTGCTTGCTATGAAGTCTGGCCGGTCGGGCCAGAAATACATCATCAGTTCGACTTATTCGAGCGTGGATGATCTGATGAGCCTTTTTGGTGAGGTCACGGGCCGCCCAAAGCCCCGCCTCAGACTCCCGGCTGCGTGGATGGCCTTGATGGCTGAGATCGCTGATCGCTCTTGGTTTCGCCTCTTTCCTAATCGGCCCCGGCGATTTACGCCAGGGGCTGTAAGACTCCTTCAGATGCATCGCAAGGTCGATCATAGTAAGGCACGAGACGAGCTGGGATTTAGCCCTACGCCGCTCAAAGATGCGGTACAAGAGGCCTACGATGACTTTGTTAAGCGCGGTGTTATCGCGCCGAGGGTCTAATCTCAGCCTGACTTAAGTCTTCTGAGTGTTGGGCATTACTTACTTTTTTGGAATTGGAGAAATCCCATGCGGGATCCTTTGAATGATCGTCAATCGACACCTCCCCCAAGTTTTGATGAGGCGCGCACGCCACGGCAGAAGGCTAGGGCATCCGGAATGGATCCCAATCGTTGGTATGCTGTTGAATATGATGCGGACGTTAAAGCCGGTGCAGTGAAGGAGATCCAATTCTGGAATCTCTCGATCGCCCTATATCGGGGTGAGGATGGTGTTCTTGCCGCGGTTCAGAATCGCTGCCCACACCGTAACTTGAAGCTTACGCATGGAGCCGTCGATAAATGTCAGCTTCGTTGTGCCTACCATGGGTGGTCTTTCAATCGTGAAGGCTGGTTGACGGACTACTCCCACGACAGCTTTGGGAAGCCGCTTATTAAGAAACAACTCAGGACATACCCTGTTGCTGTTCGCTATGGGTTGATCTGGCTGTTTCCGGGTGATATGGCTCAATCAACCCTCTACCAGATTCCGGAAATTCCGGAATTGATGTCGGATAACCCCTGGGCAGGGTTTACTGTCGACTACACGTGGAAGACCCATCACTCGATGGTGATCGACAATATTTGTGACTTTGCCCATGCCTTTTTACATCGAAAGTATCAGCCATTTATCGATGCCAAGCTCACCCACTATGAGGCGGATGATCAAAAGGTCTTCCTGACCTACGATACCTATATGGCTGAGGGCAAGATTTCTCGGTTTTTCGTGAACCGGAAACGGGTCAATACCCGATCAATTGAAATCTGCTACGAATACCCTTACCAATGGTCGAACACCGGAGACAGCATCAAGCATTGGTGTTTCCTGCTGCCGATCGATGAAACCACTACGCGGGTGTTCTTCGTTTTCTATTTCGATAGCGTGCAAATCCCTTTAATTAGTCTCAATGCGCCTAAGTGGCTGACCCAGGTCGTATTGAATGCCTCGGTGCCGCTGTTGTTCAAGCCATTGTTGGCCGAGGATGGGGTTGCTCTTGAAGCGGAGCAGCAGGGCTATGAAGCCCATTGGGATGCGCCGCCTATTGAACTCAATCCGGTCGTTCCGATGCTGCAGAAACTCACCGTTCAAAAATGGCAAGACTATCTCGAGGGACTAAAGCAGATAGAAGAGCCTGAGTCGGTAGCAAGTTAAATCTTGGGCCAGGGTGGGGCGCTTGTACCAAGTTCCACCCCAATGATGTCATCAATAACATCAGTAAAGTGCTGGAAGCTATGATCGCCCCCCTCGATGATCGTTTGTCGGCTGCCCTGATAGCGTCCCACCGCCTCTCGGGCATCAAGCACCTCATCCCCGGTTTCGACCATCAACCAGAATCGTTCTGGATGTTCAAGATGGGGAACCCAGAGGGTGCGGAGGTCTTCAATGTGTTGTTGCGTCAACTCAAAGTCCATCCCGGTGTAGAGATTACGATGGGGTCCCACCCAGGGCGCTAGGGCATCAAAGGCTCTAGCGGCGGGATTCACCAGAATAGCGGGAGCGCCGTGGCGCTCTGAAAGGTAAGTGGCGTAATAGCCACCGAGTGAACTCCCGACCAAAAGGGGCCGGCTTGAGCTCTTTTGAAGCTCGCTTTCAATGAGCTGAATGGCCTCCAAGGGACTCGACGGCAAAGGTTCGCACCACCACCGATCCTCAAGACCTCGTTCTTGAAGTGCGGCCTTTAATTGCCTTGCTTTCAGCGACTCCGGGGAGGATCTGAAGCCATGAAGGTAGAAGATCATCGGAAAAAGACGATGAAGGGATGATAGGTCGATTCAATCAGGTTACTTCCTTTAAGTCATCTTGTTTTGAGGATTCTCGTGATCTTTAAGAGATTGTGCAACAGAGCAAACTTCCTTCAGTTACAATAGCCTAAGATTTGAACCTTTAGGAGACAAGGGATGAAAGGCGATAAAAAAGTCATCAAGCACCTTAATAAGGTTTTGGCCAATGAGTTGACGGCCATCAATCAGTATTTTCTCCACGCCAAAATGTTTTCCAACTGGGGCCTCCACAAGCTCTTCGAGAAGGAATACCATGAGTCCATTGATGAAATGAAGCACGCTGATCGTTTGATTGAGCGAATTCTATTCCTCGAGGGATTACCGAATCTCCAGGAGCTGGGTAAGATCCGGATCGGGGAGCACACCCGGGAGATCTTTGAGTGCGATCTGGCCTTAGAGCTAGAAGCGCTACCCGATCTACGCGAAGCCATTGTCCACGCGGAGCAAGTCGGTGATTTTGTCTCTAGGGAGCTGTTCGAGGACATGTTGTCCAGTGAAGAAGAGCACGTGGACTGGATTGAGACCCAACTGGGTCTGATTGTCAGAATCGGCGAAGAGAATTATCAGCAGTCCATGATCTAATGCTGTGGCCGGCCAGCCTTGAGCGCGGCCGGTTCCAAGCCACCGCATTGCCTATGATTCAAGCGGCCTTGAGGCCGCTCTTCTCAAAGCTCTTTTCAATCTGACAGGCGCTTAAAATACGCCTTGCCTCAGGAACGCACTTGCCGCATTGACCGCAAGCGCCTAATTCGGCCTTTAGCCCCTTGATATCCTCGACCCCCTTTTGTTCGACACAGCGCTTAATGTCGCTGTCGGTGACGCCGGAACAGATGCAGATATACATACGGTCTCTCGATAATCTGATTCGAT
>JBEIRQ010000288.1:0-2780 GCA_040375885.1 Methylococcus sp. | reverse complement strand
TTCGAGATGATTCGGAAAAACCTTTATATCTTAACCATCAATATTGGGGGTATCGTCGCGGGTGGATCAGTCAGTTTTCTCTGGTCAAAGCATCGTGAGCTCGCAGAGGGGATCGCTTCAGACATTCTCTCGATTCAAGAAGCCTTAGTGGCTGAACCACTCCCTCGAGAAGCCTTGCTGAATGGTATGGTTGAGGGTTTCGAGGGCGATCCAGAGCATGTGTGCATGGGGCGATCGGCACCTGATCGCTTAAGGCGGGCACTCTCAAACGCAAGAACGTATGGTCTTTCGACCCCGTGGCTCGATCAGGTTGAATCAGGCATGAAGCCCGCATCTTCAAAGGATGGATCTGATTGAATCAGCATCAAGATGAAGGGTTCTCCTATCGCCTTCATGAATCCATTTTAGACGCTCCCTTTGCTGTTATTTCTGGAAAGGTGATTTCACGTCGCCAGTTCTTTCTGGAGGCTCGATCACACGGCCATCTTGATGGATCTTGCCTTCATGCCATCAATCTCCACGAGAAACCTTATCTATTTGCCTTAAGCCTTGTGGCGGCTTGGTTGATGGGTAAGCGGGTTCTGTTACCCCCTGATCGCTCACACCAAGGGCTTGAGAAACTCGGGGAAGTTTACCCGGTAAAGGGCTTATCGCGAGTGGAGGAGATCGATCCTCTCGATGAAGGCCTCATCATGCCAGCGTTCGATCAAGAGGTATTGATTGCGTTTACTTCGGGATCGACAGGACACCCGAACCCCCATATCAAAACCTATGGAATGCTCTTTGAAGGCGCCCGTCTGATCGATGGTTTTTTGGGGGGGACACACGGGGTGACGATGGTCTCGACAGTGCCTCAACAGCATATGTATGGGCTCGAATTAAGTGTTCTTCTTCCCCTATTTTGTGGGGCTCTCCTCGCTCCAACGAGGCCCTTTTATCCAGCGGATATCACGGCGGCACTTGATCAGGTTCAAGGGCCAAGGGCGCTCGTGAGCACCCCGCTTCATCTTAAGATCCTCCTGGACAGTGGGCTTTTGATGCCCCCCATTGATCTCATCGTATCAGCGACAGCGCCTCTCGATAAGGCTTTAGCCGATGCGTTGGAAGCATCGTTTCATGCACCGATTTATGAGATCTATGGATGCACTGAGGCGGGATCTTTGGCAGGACGGCGCCCTACCGATGCCACCCCATGGCGCTGGTTTCAGGGCGTCCGCCATCATCAGGTGGGTAGTGAGGCCTTTGTGGAGGCTGATCACCTGCCACATAAGGTGGCGTTGCAAGATGACATCACCGTCATCGACCCTCACCATTTCCACCTTGAAGGCCGACGTTCCGACCTCATTAATATTGCAGGAAAAAGGAACTCGCTGAGTGGCCTTGAAGCGCACTATCGGGCGATTAAAGGGGTTAATGATGTCGCTCTATTGATCCCAGGAGAGAGTCCTCAAGAGGCGGTTCAGCGCTTGGTCGCTTTTGTTGTTGCGGATGATTCCTTATCAAACCAAGCCATTCTTGAGTCCCTTAGAGGCTGGCTTGATCCCGTTTTTATGCCACGCGGACTCTATCGGGTGGATCGTCTTCCAAGAAATTCCACAGGCAAAATCCCATTGGCGGCCCTTAGGGCACTTCTTAATGATCAACTCAAGGTTTTGAAGGATCAGGCGGCGACTTGAGTTCTTTTGGAAGCCAGCACCTGAGTCCAGGGGCTGTCAGGAGGGTGCTTGAGATGGCCATGATCACCAGCATAGTGAACACCTCCGGGGGGATGACGCCAAGATCATGGCCGAGGTTGATCACGATCAGTTCCATGAGCGCGCGGGTATTCATCATGATCCCGATGCAAAGGGATTCCTTCTGGTTCAAACCTGCAAAGCGAGCTGCAATAAAACAACCTCCTAATTTGGCTGCAAATGCCAAGGCCAAAAGGAGAGCGCACCAACGCCAAAGTTCCAAGCTCTGAAGACTGCCTATATCGGTTCTTAATCCGGTGTAGGTAAAGAAGATCGGCAGGAAAAAGACACTCAGAAAGTCATTGACTCTGGCATCCCAAGCCCGTGCTAGATCAAGGCGTTGATGAAGAAGAAGGCCTGCTACAAAGCCACCAAATATGGCAAAGATACCGAGGTGGCTGGTGATCATGGCTGATCCAAAAATAATCACCAGAAGGATGGCCAGTAGATCGGGAGGCAAGCGAGCATCCTTCAGGGGGAATTGGTTGAGTAGCCTCAAAAGGAGGGGACGAATCAGCCAAAAGGCCCCGACCAGATAGAGTAAGAGCCCCGCGATTTGTTGCCCTATCGCCTTGAAATCCAAGTGGTGGTTCGCAATCGCGGCCACCAAGGTCAGTAAGATCCAGCCAATTGCATCATTTGCAGCTGCAGCGCTAATCGTGATGACCCCGAGTTTGTGGCGGGTCAATTGAAATTCCATCAGAATGCGGCCAAGAATAGGAACCGCTGTAATCGACAAGGCAATGGCAATGAATAGGGAGTAGGCGAGGGGATCAATGCCTGATGCCAGTATGGGTTGGGATAGTTTCCCAAAGGTGAAGCCGATGATAAAGGGAATGCTGATGCCTGCTGCTGTGATGAGGAAGGTTGCTTTACGATAGGCTCTTTTTTTAAGGCTTGAAAAGTCAAACTCAAGACCCACCTGGAACATTAAGAGGATCAGACCGATCTGACTCATGATGGTGAGGGGCGTTGGATTCCCGGCCTTGAAAAGCGTGTTAAATAGCTCAGGGGCTAGGCTCCCCAAAAGAGAGGGGCCTAAAAGGA
>JBEIRQ010000252.1:0-3093 GCA_040375885.1 Methylococcus sp. | reverse complement strand
TTATGGGTTTCGAGTACTCATCGCCCCTAGTTTCGCGGACATCTTTTATAACAACTGCTTCAAGAACGGCCTGCTTCCGATCGTACTCGATACCAAAACAGTCGATCGTCTGTTTGACGAGGCCAAAGGCGTGGGTTACCAGCTCGAAGTCGATCTTGAAAAACAGAGAATCACGACAAAGTTTGGTGAGCGGATCCACTTTGACATCGAGCCGACCCGAAAGCATCGCTTGCTGAATGGCCTCGATGACATTGCCTTGACCCTGAAGCACGCTGACGCCATCCGTTCGTATGAAGCTAAACGACGAAAGGAAGCCCCTTGGCTGTTCCCTGACGTCGCCTGATCATTTAAACCGGGACAGGAACGACCCTAAGACATGACCATAAAAATTGCTGTACTCCCTGGCGATGGCATCGGCACTGAAATCGTTGCCGAAGCGATCAAGGTACTCCATGTCCTCCGTGAGGATTTTGGCCTCGACATCGAAACCGAAGAGGCCCTGATTGGCGGTGCGGCCTATGACGCGACCGGTACGCCCTTTCCAGAGGCTACCCTCAAACTCTGCCAAGCGGCAGATGCCGTTCTCCTTGGCGCGGTGGGCGGCCCTAAGTGGGAGCCTCTCGACTATTCGCTCAGGCCTGAACGCGGTCTTCTTGGGCTTCGTGCTGAACTTGAATTATTCGCTAATCTTCGGCCGGCCATCCTTTACCCACAACTCGTCGCCGCTTCAACGCTTAAAGCCGAGGTGGTCTCAGGGCTTGACATCATGATCATCCGGGAATTAACCGGGGGGATCTATTTCGGTCAACCCCGGGGCCGACGTGTCAATGCAGAGGGCGAACGCGAGGGTTTCAACACGCTTTACTACAAGGAATCGGAAATTCGAAGGATTGGGCACATCGCGTTTCAGACGGCCCAAAAACGGAACCGTCGTCTGTGCTCGGTCGATAAAGCCAATGTCCTTGAATGTACCGAACTCTGGCGCGAAGTCATGATCGAGGTATCAAAAGAGTATCCCGATGTCGAACTCAGCCACATGTACGTTGACAACGCGGCGATGCAGCTGGTTCGTGCCCCGAAACAATTCGATGTCATGGTCACCGAGAACATGTTCGGCGATATTCTGTCTGATTGCGCCGCCATGCTGACCGGCTCTATCGGGATGCTGCCCTCGGCTTCCCTCGATAAGAATGGGAAGGGCATGTTCGAACCCATTCATGGGTCGGCCCCTGATATCACTGGCCAAGGCGTCGCGAATCCAATCGCGACTATCCTCTCGGTGGCGATGATGCTGCGCTATAGCTTCAATGATGCCGTCAACGCGGATCGCATCGAAAAGGCGGTCACCGCGGCACTCGATGCCGGCTACCGAACCGCCGATATCGCCTCTCAAGGCACGCTCAAAACCGGTACTTCGGCCATGGGTGATGCCATCATTGCTGCCTTGCGCGCCTAAGGACTGGACCCGACGCCATGAGAAGAACGTTTAACGTTGCCGTTCTAGGGGCTACCGGAGCCGTGGGTGAAACCATGCTAAGCCTCCTTGAAGAACGTGATTTCCCCGTCAACCAGGTGTTTCCCCTCGCCAGCAGCCGCTCAGCCGGCCAGATCATTCCCTTTAAGGGACAGGATCTCAAGGTAATCGATGTCGAGACCTTCGATTTCACCCAGGCCGAGATAGGCTTATTTTCAGCCGGTGCCTCGGTTTCTGAGCGCTATGCGCCCATCGCTGCAGCCGCTGGTTGCGTGGTGATTGATAACACCTCAAGGTTTCGTTACGACGACGACATCCCGCTCGTCGTCCCGGAGGTCAATCCTGAAGCGATTGCCCTTTATAAGAACCGAGGCATCATTGCGAACCCCAACTGCTCGACCATTCAAATGCTGGTGGCCCTAAAACCCCTCTATGATGCCGTCGGGATTGAACGCATCAATGTCTGCACCTACCAGGCGGTGTCAGGCACTGGCAAACAGGCGATTGACGAACTGGTGGAGCAAACCACTCAGCTTCTCAACGGAAAGCCCATCACCCCCAAGGTGTATCCACGCCAGATCGCCTTCAACGTCCTCCCTCAGATCGATGTCTTCCTCGACAATGGCTACACCAAGGAAGAGATGAAAATGGTCTGGGAAACGCGGAAGATCCTTGGCGATGATCGCATCGCAGTCAATCCGACGGCCGTCAGGGTTCCGGTCTTTTATGGCCATTCAGAAGCCGTCCATATCGAGACACGAGATAAAATAACCAGCCAAGAAGCGCTCGACCTTTTAAAGCAATCTCCCGGGATTGTGGTCGTTGATGAAAGGGTGGCCGGAGGCTATCCGACCGCGGTCACCGAAGGCGCCGGCCACGACCCCGTCTACGTCGGAAGGGTCAGAGAGGATCTCTCTCACCCACGAGGACTGAACCTCTGGGTTGTCTCCGATAACATCCGTAAAGGCGCTGCCCTCAATAGCATCCAGATCGCTGATATTCTGATTGAACACTATCTCTGATCCCTGATGATGCTCTATCCTTGAGGCCGTTAGGCTTCTGTGCTGCCTAAGAAACCCTGTTGTCGCCAGGCCTCATAGAGGACGAGGGCGACGGCATTCGAGAGATTCAAACTGCGGCTTAAGGGTTGCATGGGGATCGTCAGTTGTCGCTCAAGGGGCAGCGCCTGCCTTAAAGGTTTGGGTAGACCCCGGGTCTCAGGCCCAAAGAGGAACGCATCCCCTTGACTGAACTCAACCTCCGAGTAGGGCTTTAAGCCTCGCGTCGAAAGTGCGAACAAACGGCTAGGCTTTGCGCTTTGAAGGTAAGCCTCAAAGTCGTCGTGGAGATCGACCTTGGCAAATTCATGATAATCAAGACCCGCCCTTCGGAGTCTTTTGTCGTCAAATTCAAAACCCAGTGGCCGAATCAGATGCAAGGAAGCGCCCGCATTGGCGCAAAGACGAATGATGTTTCCAGTGTTCGGCGCAATTTCAGGCTCATAAAGAACGACCTGAAACATCTCAGGTCTTTAGGGGGGACACGGGGGTCAGCCTCCAGATGTCGCGGTTGTATTCCTCAATGGTTCGATCGGAAGAAAACTTTCCGGCGGCCGCGGT
>JBEIRQ010000127.1:0-5140 GCA_040375885.1 Methylococcus sp. | reverse complement strand
TCACTTGCCCTCCCCAATTGAAATCACCGGCATAACCGTTATAGGTCAAGCTAGGCCATATATTCCAGGTCCCGGTTCCAAGCTGCATGCCGTAATGCTCAAACTCGGTATTGCCATCAACCCGCTGATTAACGCTCCCCGTAGGTGCGGTAAAGCCAAGGGTAAAATGGAGTTTATGGCCCTCCGCCTCATACAGCTTGAAGAGACTGCCCATGAAAATATCCCCCACCCCACCGGTGGCGTGATAAGGATTGGCCCCATGGGCCGCATGACCACCACCCCCTGGATCAGGAGACCCATCGAGGCGTCGAAGGTGCATATCCATACTCATGAACTGGGGCATCAACATCAGGGTCAGCCAGTCGGTGGGGGCGTACATGAGATCGACCATCACCATGCCCATATCCATTTCTTTCGGGGTGAAAGTGCACTTTAGAGAGGGACCACAGCCCTCAGCAACGATCTGCTGATCCGTTGCAGACCCCGTGCCGTGCCTCATCCCGCCCTGCTGCAGCGCGTAAGCGTAACGGACACCCACCATGGTATCTCCTTCATCCGCCAACATATGATTGAAGAGAACCCCTGAAGGAGCATCCATTCCGAGATGTTGCTGGCGGTGATCGCCGCTGTGATGATGATGCCCCGCATGATCCTCTGGCTCTGAAAGTTTTGCTGTACTGATCGCCGATAGATCGACTTTGACGGCCGCATTGAACTGGTAGTAATCAAAATTGCTCCAGGATCCTTGCCCGGCCCCACCCAGCCTGAGATCCCCGGCATGGGCGTAATACTCGAAGCCTGCCTCAAACGACATCGCCTTGCCGATCGGTCTCGCGACGGTAATACCGCCACTCAAAGCCCCGTAAGCGGAAAGCCGATAGTCACTCGAATAAGCATCTAAAGGAACACCTGCGAGATTGAAACGGCCATCGGGACCTTTCGGAGCCTTGCCTTGGAATAAGAAATAGGGCTGATAAAAGTCAGCTCCATTTTGGGAGTAATACCGAAACCGAGGGGTTACCGTCCAAGACTCCACCGGTTGGACCCAGTCGATGTCAAAGGTATGCGCGGTGATACCCCAGTCATCAATGAAAAACCGGTAACCCCCATGCACAGAAGCATCCAGTGGCTCGACAAACTCAACAAACCGCATGTCCCACATGCCCTGATTTCGCTCCTCCGGTCGACGCTCGACAACGGCTTGCACTTGCGGGGCATAAAGGGCCGGCAACGTGGACCCATCGACCGGCGGAACCGGAGTGCCCTGGGTATCGACGAAGACCATGTCAACGGCCTTATATGGGTTTCCAAGATAACCGGTGCTGCGCGTAAACCCGATACCCGATTCGAGGAGAAGATCCTTATTGATGACCTGGGCGACACTCAAATGGGAGGTCCAATCCTGTCGGTTACCGGTCAGATAACGTCCCGGGGCCCCGGAGGCGTTGGGGATGGAATTGATCTGCCCTTTCTCCGCATAATAGGATTGATCCACATATGGGGAATAAAGGGGATTAATCAGCGCATTGATATCGCTGTTGGCATAATTGAGACCTAGATTGACCGACGTCAGCTTTTGATTGAAATCCATGCGGCCATTGAGACTTCCGAAGGCTGAATTGTAGTCGGGCTCCTGGGAGACCCCACCGCCGAGGTTCACCGCGGCCTCATCCCACTCATAGCCCAAACGAAAGTTGCCCTGATTGCGGATTTCAGGGGATGCCGATGCAATCGTTTGGACCAGTCGATTGTCGGGGACATAATTGGCCGTATTGGGATCCAGCCTAAAAGGGGTCAGTTTTTTATCATAGAGAATGGTGCCATTGCCCCGCACCAAGGGAGAGGCTCCCGCCGCCGAAGGGTTGTTACCACCAAAGGCATAGGGGGCTGAACTCACCGGGGTCGCACCCGACCAGGTGTCCTGGGCATAGTTGAAACCGAATTTCCAGCGATCACTAAAGGTGAGCACACCATTGGCTTCAATATTATCGACTTGAAGCGGATTGTACTGGCTCTTCAAACCCCCAAGTAACTGCCAGGGTGTCTGTTTGTAAGAGCCATACTGAAGATCAACAATATCTCCTGGTGCTGCTAGCGCCTCGGGACTCTGTGCCATGAGACCCGGGAGCGCTAAAGCCGCAGCCCGAAGTGCCCCAAGGGCTGGGCTTTCTGAAGCCGTTGGGGGAATGAGGGTTGGAGTCGTCGACTGACGACCCATGAAGCGATGAAGTGCCGAGGCCGACCTTGGCGCGGCATCACCTGCTGCCAACCGACGGACCATCAAAGCCAAGGACTTCAACATTTGAAAATCCTAGCGATTATGATCAGTAACAACCACAGCCACCGCCTCCTGCGGAAGCGGTGCTGCCTGATGCAGATTCTCTGGACCCATAAATGTGTTCACGCAAGGCGGCTTGCGATGGAAAGGGCTGGAGCGCCATATGAGGCTTAGCCAAGGTCCCTCGCTCCCAGGGCTGAACGCTGGTACATCCTGAAACGAGGACTAAAAGACTCAATCTTAAGAAAAATCCGCTGACTTTGAGCATCATGGCACTATGAATCTCTGGGATTTCTTCTTGATCAGGGTATAGGGACCGGTTTTTGAATACCCGTATAGTGCCCATTGGCCGTATCGCATTCCTGCTTTGTTTCAAAGACTACAGGGCCTGAAAGGCTGCTGTCAGGGCTGGTGGTTTTTTTCTTTTGCTTCTGTATGGTCACGGTATACGTCCCAGCACCCTGCTCCAGAATCGCATAAGGACTAAAAAGCCCATCACCCGAGAATTTGTCCACGACCGTCTGCCGAACACCCTCTCGCTCAATCGAAAGATTGAGGGCATAAGATCGGCTCTTGGTAAGACCTCTGATCTTGACCAGAAGGGCCTTAGGGACACCCGCACCATCGTCATAGCAGGTGATGCTATAACGGCGCTGTTCGGCCGCGGGACGCCCTAAAGACCCCGAGAGCCTTGAAGCGCCGCTTGGGATATACCCCGTCGTGGCGCTGGGCGTCATCGACTCTGAGTTGGCGGCAATGAGGGGCGCAGAGGCCACCAGAGGCGCGATCAAAAGCCCGTTCATGGCCAACGCAGCCATCATCAATGAGCCAGTACGACCAGACATTTTAAATCTCCATCAGATCCTAAGAGGGCAACGTCCGCTGGACAGGCGATTAAGGGGTTGAAGCGGCTTCAAGGAGCAACGCATCAACCTCTTTTCGAAGCGCTTCGGTTTCACTGGGCTTGAAGCCGAGATGAATATGCCTAACGACTCCATGCCGGTCGATCAGATAAGAAGAGGGCATCGCTTTCACCCCAAAACCCTGAGGGCAGGATCCACCGACATCGGCGAGAATCTCAAAGTGCGCCGGCGTTTTAGCTAGAAACCCAGCGGCATCATCCGCCTTCTCATCCAAATTAACCCCAACAATCGCCAAGCCTTTCGATGAAAGCTCCCGATGCAGCTTATTCATGAAGGGAAAAGATTGTGCGCAGGGCCCACACCAAGAGGCCCAGAAATCCACATAAACGACCTGCCCCTTAAAGGAATCCAGTTTTTTTTCAGCGCCGCCGCCGATCTTCGAGAGGGAGCACGATGGCGCTGCCTGACCCAAAACCACCTCCGCCAAACAGAAGTGAGAGTCTCCCAAAAGGAGCAGCCCAGAGATAATCCAGTGTCGCAATTTCATTTCGATCAATTGAAAGTTTTATTGAATAAAAAAAGGGAATTAGAGGCCTTTAGAGATTTATTTGGAGGATTCAAGGCGGAGTCCGGCTAAAACCCTCACGGATTCATCCCTATCCTTAAGAGCCTCAATGAAATAACCGCGATTTTGAGGGCTTGCTTCCATGGCATCAATCGCTGCCAGACGGACCGATGGATCTGGATCCATCGTCGCACTGGCCACAAGAGGGACGGTCGATGACGCATCAAGGGTGGCAAGGCCCAGCAGCGCACCCGCCCTCACATCCCCTTCAGGATCCTGAAGGGCCGATTCATAAGCAACCATTAAACGATCCCGATCGATCCCCTCAACTCGCGGTAATAAGGCAATCGCATCGGCCCGAATTGCACCGTCTTGATGTTGAAGCATGGCCATGACGACATCGCGTGATGGCCTGGCTGATGCCGGAAGCAATCTCTTCTCAGCAGGGACCACCGCATCTGGAGCGATAACCGGGGTCATCTCAGCCTCCTGACCTCGAGAAGAAGACAACACCATGATCCGCTCAAAGCCAGAGGGATGTTTGATGGAGGAATCCCTAGCGATATAGAGAAGATTGGCATTGGACCCCAAGACGCACTTGAGAAGGTCTTTGATTGAGACCGACGAACAAGCCAGCGTGATTGGCTCCTCGAGTTCATGACCATGAACGATAGGAATGCCGACTTGGCTTGAAAGACGGTCTAAAACATCCCCTGTGGTCGCCTGATCCACCTTGAGGTGAAACCCACCCCCCGCCAGCGCCTCAAGATCGATGTGTCCAGCCACCGAGGACGGTGCATCGGAAGACGCCCCTGCCTTCAAGGTCGTCATGACCCACAGCAAAGAAAAAAGGACAGTGAGAAATCGGGGCATAGCTCGTACCTCCAGGACAGTAGGCCCTTTAAGCAGACTTTATGCCATTATTTTTACACTTTAAAAACAAGAGGATACAGCTTATTGTCGGACTCAAGAGAACCCATCTGTGGCATATGCCACAGTAACTGCGTCATCTCCCCTATCCCTATCGAGTCGATCCCGATGGAGCGCCAGCCATTGAAGCGCCAAGGCAGGAACCACCGAATCGATGGTTCCTGCTTCTAGAAGCGCCAAGGCTTCATCCAATGACCTGACGATGGCACGGATATCCTCACCCTCCTCCTTAAGACCAAAAATGCCTTCTTGAAGAGGCCCTAAAGCCACACCAATGAAGACGGTTACCGCTTCAGAGGTGCCACCCGGACTGGTATAGAACGTCCCCACCCGGATAAGGGATTGAAATTGACACCCCGCTTCCTCCACGCCTTCCCGGTGGGCCACATCTTCAGGGCTTTCACCCGCCTCAATCGCTCCAGCTACCGTTTCAAGGAGCCAAGGAATGGCCTTGGACCCGACCGCCCCGATCCGAAACTGTTCGATGAGGAGAATCTCACCCCT
>JBEIRQ010000384.1:0-1949 GCA_040375885.1 Methylococcus sp. | reverse complement strand
GTTTATTCAGCTGGGGTCCCAAGGTGATTCCGCGGCGACTCACCACATCCTGATCATCGACGACCAGGACATAAGCGCCCGCTTGATCAAAGGCGACCGCATCTTCTGGGACCAATAACCCCTGTCGCTTCAAAGGGCGTTCCGCCCGGATGCGGACAAAAAGTCCCGGAAAAATGTTGTTCTTGGGATTTGCAAGGGTCGCTCTTAATTGCAATGTCCCGGTCGTAGGGTCCACCTGAATATCGGTGTAATCAAGGGTCGCTTGATGGGGATACCCGGTTTCGTTGGCAAGTCCCACTTGAATCGGGACGCGGGGAGGGGTACCCACCGCCTCACCCCGATCGCTTTGACTCTGCCTAATCCTCAGGAGATCCCGTTCGCTGATCGTGAAATACACATAGATCGGATCGATCTTATTAATTTCAGCGAGAACCGTTTCTTCGCTATGACCCACGACATTGCCTGGATCGTAATAGCGCCGACTCACCTTGCCATGGAAGGGTGCCTTGACCTGGGTGTAGCTCAAATTAAGCTTAGCGATGGCTAATTGCGCTTCGGCACCCATCACATCGGCGCGATTAGCATCACGCTCATAGAGCCAATGATCCACATCCGTCTGGGCCGCTGCATCCTGCTTCATCAGAAGCGTAAACCGCTTAAATTCCGTTTCTGAGTGCATCGATTTGGCTTTGGCCGAGAGAAGATTGGCTTCCGCCTCCTTGACCTTGGCGATATAACTTTCAGGCTGAATCACAAAGAGCGTTTTCCCCTCCTCAACGATGTCACCTTCCCGAAAGAGCACCTTATCGAGATATCCCTCTACCCGAGCACGCAACTTAACCGTATAGATCGCCTGCGTGTTGCCGGTGAACTCCATCGCATCGGTCACTTCACCCATGAGAGGATGCGCAACCGTGACCCGAGCGGCGGGAGGCGGCTTGTAACTGTTACTACTTTCGCAAGCCGATAACAGCAGTCCAGAAAGAACGATCAGAAACAGAGACTTTCGCAGGGACAAAACTCGATGGGCGCACATAATCAAATCCTGGAATTGCTCAATCAAGATGAAAAAGAGGTTTGGCTACCATTCAGGGGCACGAACCGTGCCCTGAGCGGGCCCGCTGGGGATAGTCAACGGCTTCAACAGATCCCCCCAACCTGTTCGCTGATCCATGGCCTCCCGGATATCCGCGGGAATAAAGTCATGGCCTTCTCGTATCTGCCAGCCACCCCCCATCCCACGGTAAACCGTCACCAACCCAATCGCGACATCACCGAGCGTAGAGGCGAACGTATCCTGTTGAGATAAAAGGGATTGCTCGGCCGTTAAAACGGTAGTGAAGTCCGCCATACCCTCTCGATATTGAATCGTTGCGAGCTCCAAAGACCTTTTGGCCGCCGCGGTACTTTGGGCAAGGTACTCCGCAGCATCTTGCGTTTTGAGGAAAAAGATCAAACCGTCCTCGACTTCCTGTTGGGCCTTTAGGACTTGATTTTGATATTGAACGACCAAGGCTTGAAACTGCGCGTCGGCGTAGCGGACCTGATTGGTGATCTGACCATAATTGAGAATGTTCCACTGGATCGCCGGCCCAAAGCGGTGAAAGTTGTTACCCCAGGCAAACATGTCGCTCAGACTGTGTCCTTGGGCATTACTTGAAACAAAGGCAAAGCTGCCACTGATGGAAAGCGCCGGGTATAGATTGGCTTTGGTCACACCGATCTGAGCGGACTGCGCTTGTGCGGTGTATTCCGCCTGGCGAATGTCCGGTCTCCTTCTGAGGAGATCTAAAGGAACCCCAACGGCCACCTGAACCGGCGGAACAGGAATTTTAGACGTTTCGGAACCAGAACCTAATAGTTTCTCGATATCTTGTGGGGGAATACCCAAAAGAACACAAAGCGCATTCTTGCTGATGCGCAACTGCGCATCGAGCTTTGGAATGGTC
>JBEIRQ010000187.1:0-3780 GCA_040375885.1 Methylococcus sp. | reverse complement strand
GGTTCCAATAATGGATCCGGCGATCGAGGCTTTAAGCATATCGATCAGGCCGTTCTGAAGGGCAAAAAGACCAATAATCAACTCTGGGGCGTTACCCATGGTGGCATTGAGGAGTCCGCCATAGGTTGGCCCCATGCTTTTGGCAAGGACGCTCGTCGCTTCCTCCATGAGTTTAGCGAGGGGGATAATGGCCAGGGTCGACGCTAAAAAGAGCATGGAGGGCTCAACCGAAAAGGCCTTTAGAGCAAAAGTCAGCGGCGTGAATAAGAGGAACCATCGCATCATCATGAACATCTCTCTCCTAGCAGGGGTGAAGTGGTAAGGTCATTATGAAGGCCTCAATCCACGATCATGATGACACTCGTCCCTCTCTAACTATAGGCTTATTCTTGTTGCTGCCTAAGCCTCGCCCGATCGGCTATAGGCCCTACCTTCATGAAGAACGGATTGAGGTTTTCATTAATTGGACCAGGCATGCTCCTGGAGTTGCTTGAGGCTGACAATATCCAGGGCACGTTCATGGGTGCTTTCAAGAATGACTTTGGGGGCCACGGAGGCTTCATAAGCCTCCTTAAAGCGGAGGGCGCAAAGACACCATCGATCCCCAGGACGGAGTCCTTCAAACCCAAAGGCCTTTTGTGGGGTGGTCAGGTCATTGCCTCGTTTTTTTGAGAATTCAAGAAAATCGGCCGTGACTCTCGCGCAAATGAGATGCCCACCGAGATCTTCACTATGAGCATGGCAGCAACCATCTCTTAGGAATCCCGTCATGGGATGGGTGGAACAAGGTTCTAAGGCAGTGCCAAGGACATTGAGCGCCTTCGTCATAGTAAGAATTCCTGAAAGATGAATGGGGTTGAAAGCGGGGTGACGCCCTTTTTATCAGCGATCCTTGATCAATCAAGAGAAGCCTCGAGCGTCATCGATGATCACTTGGGTTTCGCATGGGTCCGTGCATAATAGACGCTTCATTCCTACATCGATCAACCCTTTATGTCTCAGCCTCATCAAGCAACCTCCTCCCAAGAGGCCTCTCATCCCGGTGCCAGCTTGAAGCGGGAGCTTGCAGGGCGGCACATTCAGCTGATTGCCATTGGTGGCTGTATCGGAACAGGGCTCTTCATGGGATCCGGTAAGACGATCTCGCTCGCGGGCCCTTCGGTGATTCTGGTCTATGCCGCGATTGGTTTCATGCTTTTTTTTCTTATGCGCGCTATGGGCGAGCTGCTTCTTTCTAATCCGAACTATAAATCCTTTGCCGATGCGGCTGATGATTTACTGGGTCCTTGGGCAGGGTTTGTTACCGGCTGGTCCTACTGGTTTGCTTGGATTGTCACGGCCATCGCTGAAGTCATTGCCATTGCGGGTTACATGAGCTTTTGGTGGCCGGATCTCCCTTTATGGATTCCTGCGGTCGCCTCCGTCATCGGATTGGTGTCGATCAACCTATTGACGGTCAAAGCCTTTGGTGAAATTGAATTCTGGTTTGCCCTGATCAAAATCATTGCGATTTTATCCTTGATCGTGGTGGGTATCGCGATGGTGGCGATGCAGTTTGTTTCCCCTGAAGGGGTGCCTGCGCGAGTCGATAATCTCTGGTCCTATGGGGGGCTCTTTCCCCATGGCGTCATGGGGATGTTGGCAGGATTTGAGACGGCGGTATTCGCCTTTGTCGGGATGGAGATTGTCGGGACGACCGCTGCTGAAGTGAAAGACCCAGAGCGGGTGATGCCCAACGCCATCAACACGATTCCTATCCGGATTCTTCTTTTTTATATCGGAACCTTGCTGGTCCTTATGATGGTGACACCTTGGCCATATATTTCGGCGACGAGTAGCCCTTTCGTTGGGATGTTTTCCTTGGCAGGGTTCGCAGGCGCTGCGGCCGTCGTCAATTTTGTCGTGGTGAGTTCGGCGCTTTCATCCACCAACAGTGGCATCTATTCGACCTCGAGGATGCTCTATGGTCTGGCTTGGCAGCGTGATGCTGCGGCTCTTTTTGGTCGTCTCAGTCAGCGCGGTGTTCCCGTCAATGCGCTGCTCCTCGCGGGTATCCTGCTCCTCTCATCGGCCGCACTTCTCGCTGCTGATGGCACGGTGATGGATGCCTTTCAATTAGTCGGGTCGGTTGCTTCGCTGCTGTTTATCTTTATTTGGACCATGATTCTTCTGAGCTATCTCGCGTATCGCCGCCGCCGCCCGGAGTGTCATCGAAGGTCTCATTTTAAAATGCCCGGTGGGCGCCCGATGGCGATCGTTGTCTTGCTGTTCTTTTTGGGATTCCTCATTACACTTTCCCTGGATGCCGCCCATCGCTCTGCACTGCTCATTCTTCCTTTATGGTTTGGTCTTTTAGGCGCCCTCTATTTTGGGGTGCTCAGAGGTCAACCCCACCATCGTCAGCGTCGAAGGCTTCATGAGGAGAAAGTCCACAATGAAAAAGCCCTGGCGGCCGCTTTCAACCGGGATCTAGGCTGAGTGATCGAGGAATGAGATGCCTTTTAAGGCGTTGATTCGGGCTGTGAGTCTTTTTCCCGCGAGGATTCCAGGTTGCTCTATCCAGCGATGGATGGCGAAGGATAAAAGGAGGCTCAACCCCGAGGTAAAAAAAAGCCCTAGCCACCAAGCCCATGCCCGCTGTTGAAGGGGCATTGAGAGCCATTTAAGAAAAAGAGGGGTGAGGGCGATCACCACCATGAAGTGGGTGAGATAGAGGCTGTAGGAAACTTTCCCAAGGAAGACCAGCCCGCGATGGGACATCACCTTTTCAAATGAGCGGCTGGTCAGGGCGAAGATCAAAAGAAGAGCCGCCCCAAGGCCACTGACCATCCCTGGGGAAAGCCCCAGGGGAGCCGCTAGAAAATATTCCCCGGTGAGTAGGCTGGTGATGCTGATGGTTGCCATTATCCATCGACGCCAAGCGCTCTTTTGCATAAAGGCTTTTAAGGATGAGAGGTCTTGGGCGACCAAAACCCCAAAGGCGAAATGGATGAGGAATCGGCTGCCTCCAATCATCACCAACCCCAAGACCAAAGCGATCAATAACCATCGACTTCTTTGGGTGATGATCACAGCAAAAGGGATAAGCATCGAGAGGACAATCTCGACCGAGAGACTCCAGGACTGGGGCAAGATCGTGATGCGATCGGCCATGGCAAAGAGGTTCATCTCTAGGAGAACGTCTTTGATATGGATGGATTCCAGCCAGAGGGCCTGGGTCCAGGCGCCTTGTGGCGGGATCGTCTGAAGGCCAAGTAGACCAAAAGTCGTCGTCAACCAATAGATTAGACCTCCCAAGAGGAGGCAAAAAAGATAAGCGGGATAGATCCTAAAAAGGCGGGCCATCAAAAAGTTTGGCCAAAGTCTTGGAGGCGTCGCGCTCGGTTTGAAAGAGCGAATCGATAGCACAAAGCCACTCAGTACAAAAAAACAGCAGACAGCGGAATCTCCTTCTAGAAAAAAATGGAAGATGGATGGGTTGATAAAGGTCGCTTCAGCGAATGGCCATGGTGCCCCGTATGCCTTGAGATAATGGGATAAGAGGACTGAGAAAGCGAGTATGCCTCTAAGGGCATCGAGCTGCGGGTAATAATGAGCTGGGACATGACGTTGATCATCCATGATCGTATGGTCTCAAATTGGGTGGCGACTCGAGTCGCTTCTTAGTGATCCATCAGGTCTTAACCTTACTTTAGACCGCCATTTTTACACACCCACGCTGACATCATGAAGCCCTGAAGGAGAGAGGGGTCGCTACCACAGCGCACCTCGTTCTAGCAG
>JBEIRQ010000189.1:0-3758 GCA_040375885.1 Methylococcus sp. | reverse complement strand
GACATCAAAACGATGCGGGAAAAAATGCGGGCCTCTCAAAGCCCCCATGATCCCCTTCGCTTTCATTTGAAGCACGATGCCGGCGGTATCGTGGATATCGAGTTTCTTGTACAATTTGGTGTCCTATCAAAGGCCCACTTGGATCCGGATCTGACCGAGTGGACGGATGTAGTGCGCCTTCTGGAACGTCTCGCGGTATCAGGATTCCTGAGCCAGGGCGACGCTCAGTTCCTGAAGGAGACCTACTGCACCTTTCGACGTCGCGTGCATCGCCTGGCGCTCGAGGATGTGCCCACCTCCGTCCCGGCAACCGAATACAGGGCGCAACGCGCCCGGGTCATGGACCTTTGGCAAACCCTGATCGGCTAGCCCCTCATGGAATCTTCCTGCCCTTCTTTAAGTGAAGGCCCACGAAACCCTGGCCCCAAACTGAATTCGGAGAACGATTATGTCGATGGACGACAAAGACGGCGTCATCTGGCTTGACGGTGAATGGCTGCCCTGGCGCGAGGCCAAGGTGCATGTCCTGACCCACACGTTTCACTATGGCTGTGGAGTTTTCGAAGGTCTCAGGGCTTACCAGACCGCCAAGGGGCCCGCTATTTTTCGCTTAAGGGATCATACGGATCGTCTGTTTCGTTCCGCCCACATCATGAAAATGGAGATTCCGTTCGACAAGGACACGTTGGACCAAGCGCATTTAGAAGCCATCCGCCGAAACCACCTGAAGAGTGCCTATATCCGGCCGATGGCCTTTTTCGGTGCCGAAGCAATGGGGCTGCATGCGAAGGGGATCAAAACGCACGTCATGATCGCCGCCTGGGAGTGGGGCAGTTATCTCGGTGAAGAGAATATGGCCCGAGGCATCAAGGTCAGAACCTCCTCTTACACCCGAAATCATGTCAATAGCCAGATGTGTAAGGCCAAGGCCAACGGCAATTACGTCAATTCGATTTTGGCGGTCCGTGAGGCGGTCGAATGCGGCTGCGATGAAGCCCTGCTGCTGGACCATGAGGGTTATGTGGCTGAAGGCAGCGGGGAAAACATTTTCATCGTCCGCAAAGGCAAACTCTATACCCCGGACCTCACGAGCGCGCTTGAAGGGATCACCCGCGAAACGATCTTCACCATTGCCCATGAGCAGGGTCTTGAAGTCATCGAAAAGCGCATCACCCGAGATGAGGTCTATGTTGCGGATGAGGCGTTCTTCACCGGTTCTGCGGCAGAAGTCACTCCCATCCGAGAGCTCGATGGACGAAAGATCGGCGCCGGTGGTCGAGGGCCCATTACGGAAAAACTCCAGAGCCTTTACTTCGACTATGTCTATGGCCGACGGGATGACCACACCGAATGGCTCACCTTGACCTAGGGATGAAGTCTCTCGTGACGAACCGCGGAGGTTTGCGCTCCGCTTGGACCCTGATGGCTTGTTTTTATTTGGAGGTCACCCCATGATCCAGCGACTCTGCGCTCTTTCTACTCTGACCCTCACCCTCATGGGGTTATTGGGATGCAGTAGTACACATTCCCTCAAGGTCGTTCGGGAGATCGACCCCAAGACCGACTTCTCTAAAATTGGAAGCTTCGGTTTTGACGCCCAACGAGACTCGGTGGATTCCGATGCCGCAGCAAAGACCCGAGAACGTCTTCAGCTGGATCAATTGATCATGGGGCATGTTTCTCTTCAATTGAAAGCCCGTGGACTCCGTCAAGATGAACTTCATCCCGATATGACGGTGGCCTGGTCCTTTGGTGAGTGGACGGTCGACAGCCACAAGATCCCCAATGGCGGCTATGGAAGTCAAGGCATTATGTTCCCAGGCGCTCATGGCTCCTTAATTCCCAAAGGCTCCGATGGCCGAGCGGCACCGCCATCGGTGGATCCCTATTCGAGTCAGCATGAGGAAGCGCGCCTTGAACTTCGCCTGATGGACCCCGCCACATCAAACGTGATCTGGCGGGCTCAGGTCACCGACGAAACCGACTTCGGCTATTTTAGATCAGCCCAGAGCGATCGGATCGGCCGCGCGGTCGATAGCCTCCTAGAAGGCTTTCCCCCGCCCGGGACGATGGCCCCAAAAAGCCCCTGATGCCGCCTATTGAAATTCCCCAAAGCCGCCCACAGATTGGCCCTATGGTTTGACCCAGGTCCTACTTCATGCCTCAGGACCCTGGATTTAAGCTTAAAATCCCACTGAAGGACCCGGTATGTTGAAACAGACGATCTTCCTCTTAATAACCCTCATCACGGCCGCCATGGCCGTCCAAATCCCTGTCAGTGCGGCGTTGCCGCTGGCCCTCGACGGTCAAGCACTCCCGAGTCTTTCACCGATGTTAAAACGGGTGATGCCGGGTGTTGTCAATATCTCGACGAAGACCCAAATTCAGCAAGCAGAACATCCTTTAATGCGGGATCCGGTGTTCCGGCATTTCTTTGGCGTCCCCAGCATGCCGAGCCAGCGAGAAAGTTCAAGCCTTGGCTCCGGTGTCATTGTAGATGCTCATCGCGGTTACGTTCTGACCAATAATCATGTCATCGACAAGGCCGATGAAATCACGGTCACCCTCAATGATGGTCGAAAACTAAAGGCCAAACTGGTGGGGGCGGATAAAGAATCTGATATCGCTGTGATTGAGGTCAAAGGGGATCATCTCACCGCGTTACCCATCGCCAATTCCGATCAACTTCAGGTGGGCGATTTCGTGGTCGCGGTCGGTAATCCCTTCGGTCTTGGCCAAACCGTGACCTCCGGGATCGTCAGCGCGCTTGGACGCTCAGGACTTGGAATCGAAGGCTACGAGGATTTTATTCAGACAGATGCCTCCATTAACCCCGGCAATTCGGGGGGCGCGCTGGTGGACCTCAATGGCCAACTGGCCGGAATTAATACCGCCATCTTGGCACCCAATGGCGGTAATGTCGGAATTGGCTTCGCCATTCCGGTCAATATGGCCATGAGCATCATGAACACACTGGTCACCCATGGCGAGGTCAAACGGGGCCTCCTCGGCGTGACGGTCCAGGATCTGACCCATGAGCTGGCCGATGCCTTCAAGCTGAATCAGACCCAAGGCGCCGTCATCACCGGCGTCAAACCAGGATCCCCCGCAGAATCTGCGGATCTTGAGACGGGCGATGTTGTGCTTACCATCAACGGCAAGAAGGTCAAGAACAGCGCCGATGTCCGCAACATGATCGGCCTGGCCCAGATTGGGGATGCCGTCGAGATCGAGGTCATCCACAAAGGCTCAACGGTCATTCGTGAAGCAACCGTAGCCGCCCCAAAGATCAGTGAATCCGATGGGGCAACGCTTCATCCGAAGCTCGCCGGCCTAAAACTCCGCGACATCCAAGATGGTAACGGTGGCGCCGGGGTCCTCATTGACCAAATGAATACCGCCTCTTATGCCTACCGAGTCGGCTTAAAGCCCGGCGATGTCATCGTGGCCGCGAACCGAAAGCCCACCGGGTCCACCGAGGATTTACTAAAGGCCGTTAAGGGAACCCGCGAAATCCTCTTGAATGTGATGCGAGGACCTCAAGGCTTGATCGTCGTCCTCCGCTAGGCAGGCCCTGGATCCTCTTAGAGGCTCGGGCCGACTTGACAGAAGAAGGCTTTAAGGTAATCGGTCTCAGGGATCGCAGGGTGGATGGGATGATCCTTCGCTTGTCCACCCCGCCCCAATAGGACCAGATGGCGATCAAGATGGCGGGATGAAGCCCTCAATAGATCTTGAAGCTGATCTCTTGATAGATG
>JBEIRQ010000273.1:0-2932 GCA_040375885.1 Methylococcus sp. | reverse complement strand
GTGAATCATCAATCACAGGGAAATGGTGGCAGATCTCAATCGGCTCAAACAGAAAGTGCACGGTCTGGGTGGTGAATAATCCAAGCCCGACTTCAGAGCCGCAGGGGAGGGCATGGAGCCATTCACGTAATGCTTGCTTGGCATAACCGAGGCGATCCTCAGGCAACCCTGCTTGGTGATAATCCTTGGTGTTCATGCTCTGGGTGATATCGAGGACCACCATGGTGCGAAAGACTTTCGATGGAAGCCGCCATTCAGGCTGAAATAGGCAGGCTCCAATGAGTATCATGGCGATAACGCCATGAATCCATGAGGCTTGACCCGCAAACAAACGAAGGCCTCTTCTCATGGCCCCCCTCCGGGGATCGCAGGGATCGTCGCAAAGACACTGCCTTTGTTCCCTTGAAAATCATTCTTGGGACGTTCCTTTGGTGGTGGCGTGATGCGATAGGCCAATTCGAGATTAAATCTTGCATCTTGATTGAGGGGGTTAAGCCTCAAGGCCTCCTTAAGATGATCCTTTGAGGCAGCGAGTAAAGTGTTGATCCTTATGTATTCATTAAGACCATTGGATTTCCAAAGCTTAAAAGCGTCTTCTAGATAAAGGGTCCCAAGGTTATAGCGAATGTCCTCCGCTTGGTGGTCCTTAGATCGTTCAAGGGCCAGCCCGTAGAGCCTAATCGCATGAAGGAGTTGGTGCTGTCGCTGAAAATCATAGGCTTTGGCAAAGGCCAAAAGCGGGGCTCTATCCGCTAAACCTTCCTCCTCAATGAGAGAGGGGGTGGCGATCGACTGATTGATCGAAACGATTCGACCAAGATGCCATAGGGCGTTTGATAAACCTCCTATAGTCAGCAAAAGAAGGGTCATGACGATACCTCTTGCAAGGATCACATTGATCAGGCGTTCCATGAATTAATCTCGAGACGTTTCATGATGACAAGGATCAACAGCATGACCAGAGCCCATTCAAAGCACCAGGGACTGAGATCTTTTCGAGGCAGCTTTTCATCGTAGGGTAGGGGTAGATTTTCAAGGCTCTCGACTTCCTCAATGGCTTTTTCCATGGCATTCGGGTTTTCAGCCTCAAACGCCCTATAAGTTACTTATAGGGATTCAAAGTAATGGTTTAGAAAATATTCAGGGGTCGTTGACTCATTCGGATTTTGAGGTTTTTCTGCGAGAGGGGCGCTGGTTGGGTTTCGAAGGTAAATCCAATAGAGCGTGGTCCCTGTTTCCTTAAACGTTTGCTTCAATCGATCCCGCGTTTCTTCATCAATACGTGCTGCCCCATCAGAAACGAGAAGGATAATTCTGGATCCCCGCTTTGGTGTCCCCTTAAAGAAATCGAGTGCCATGGCGAGGCCTGGAGCGATATTAGTGACCCCGTGACCACGCCCCCCAGCCGCCGCAATCGCCGCCTTAACAGCTTCTTTGTCTGAGGTCAGTGGCAGGATATAAATAGGTGCAGCAGCGAAGGCCACCATGGCAAAGAGATCGTGTGCCCTTCGATCGACAAATTCAGAGAGGAGTGTTCTGGCCATAGCGCTCTTCGATTCATTCGCTTTGGAGCCAAGATACCGACCTGTGAAATTCTCGTTCATGCTGCTGCTTCGATCTAAAAGGAGAACGATATGGGCGCCAGTTCCTAGGCGCTCTATGGTCTTTTCTCGCTGATAGGGACCGGCCATGCCCAGCACAATCGAAAGAATAGCCAAAGATCCCACAAGCCGAATGAAACGATCCAGCCACTTTGATAAGGCATCAGGGGGAATCAAATCCAAGGAAGAGTACGTCACGACGGCTTGACCGCGGCGGAAAAAGGGGAGAAGGCCTAAGAGTGTGAGAGGAAGTATGAGGGGTGACAAAAAACCGATCATCCTTGGCGGCCTCGTTCTGACTCAATCAGGGCTTTTAATAGGCTGTCTAATTGATTAATGGCTTCAGGGTGATGAAACAGATCGAAAGAAGGGTCATAAAAAACAGCATCCGATAGTTGGAAAAAATGGTGTAGAGAAGTCTTCATATCGGAAAATTTCGAATTCTCTTCAAAAAAACAGGATAGATCCTTTTCAAATAGGGTATGACCATAGGTTTGATTCAGCGCTCTATGGATCAGGCGGACTGCTATTTCGAGCCCTTCTTGTCGTTGGCGACGTCTTAGGGCTTTTGCGCATGGGCGACGGATCGCTTGAAAAGGGCGCGACCTTTTTAGATGGCGCCAGTGCCTTAGGAAAAAGAGACAGAGAGCGGTACTGAAAGCTAAAAGCCATTGGAGGAGATGATCTAGACCCTTTTGTGTGTCCTTCGGTCGTGGCGGATGAGGGGCCCCGATTTCAAGTTGTTCTAGGACCGAATCGGCGGGGATCGATGGCTCGATCATCAGGCTTCTCGGCGCTGTGTCGAATCCTTGAGGTGGATCCCCTTTGTATCGGAGGTGGATCGGCGGAATGATGAGTGCCTCTGGTGTCTTAACGCTTTTAAATATTTGGTAGACCACGTGAAGTCGATGTTCAGTCGATCCTTTATGAGGGATAGGATCGATCCTGATCTCTCGGATCGATAGCTCCTCATCAATCACACTGACCCCAGGAAGGGAGGAAAGATCAAGCTGACCGACCAATCCATTGGGAAGATCGTAATCAATGGCCACCTCATCTCCGAGATGGACTAGCTCACTCGGGGTAGGAGAAACCTTGTTTGAATGGCTATCAACCGGTTGTTTCTCACACGCCATCAGGAGAAAGAGGCAAACGATAAGAATCGTATAGCGAAAAGATGGCGTTCCCATCATTCCTCAGTTCTCAGCAACCAGGGCCTTGCTGGCGACTTCATAAACATCGCTGGATAGATCGCCGACCTTGACGATGCGTTCTAGGGCCTCTCTCATGAAGCCCCCACGGATCGGGTCGTAGCGTCGCCATCCGGTCAT
>JBEIRQ010000268.1:0-2979 GCA_040375885.1 Methylococcus sp. | reverse complement strand
GCGATGGTCAGTGCGGCAATAGCAAGACCAGACCGACTGATGGACGCCCCGATGCTCCGAACCGCCAACCGCAACAGCCAAGCCCCTGAAACCCCGCCCAACGCGCTCAAGAGCCTAACCCCACCCAACAAAAATAAAGGGCTTAATAAGCCATAGCCCAACAATAATAAGAACACCCCGGCAATGGCAGGGACTAAGCCTTCAAGGTCTACCGTCAAGAGCCCCGTAGCGAACACCAATCCAAGAACCCCCATCATGGCTAGCCAAGGAATCGCGCGTTTCGCGGACCCTTCTACACCCGACCGAGCCCGGGTCATGATGGGTGAGGTGAGTGAGGCTTCAATCGCAGGTCCTAAGGCTGCAAGCAAGGCGACGATCACCCCTAGGAACACCCCATAAAGCAACACCCATGGATCGATCATGAATTCCGTAACGGTCAGGACAAAATAAATGTCATTGATCGTCCGCGTGACCATGCTCAATAGAACCCGAGCAGCCAACATCCCGAAGCCTACGCCGAGCAACCCTCCGACGAGCCCTAGAGCAGCGGCCTCCCATAAAATCTCACGGAGTAATTGCCAAGGGGTTGCACCCAAGACCCGGAGCGAGGCCAAAAGCTCCCGCCGCTGGAGGACGGAAAACGCCATGGTGTTGTAGATCAAAAAGGAGCCGACCAATAAAGCAAGGAGGCTCATGGCGCGAAGATTCAATTCAAAAGCCGCGGTCATATTCTGGGTGGCACTTTGGCGGCCCGCCGCCGAGCTTAACTCCACGCCCTCCGGCAATAAGGCCTTGACCTTCATGGCCTCCGACGGGTCCTGACCAAGAACGAGATCAATCCGGTCTAACCAACCAACCCGACCCAGTACTTCCTGGGCGGTAGTGATATCCGCCAGCATCACCCCCTCAAGGGCGGGGTCTGCCGGCAGACCGCCTTCGGCATACCCGCTCAGGGTGAGTTGATGAGGCTGGTTATCAATCATGACGTTCAATTCGTCACCGGGTTTAACTCCCAACCGCCCTGCAGTTACCAGAGATAGCAACACGGTATTCGGCTCGGTCAAAAGACGCATGCCTTCTTCACCGCGTGAGGCGTTGACAAAGCGGCTTCTGAGATTTCGCTCTGAAAAGACATCAAATCCAACCAAACGGCAGGTCGTCTCTTTGAGGCTGATATAGCCTTCGACGGCCGGGGCGCTCTCTCGAAGTCCCCCCTCAACCCGCAAACGAGTGAACACCGATTCGGGGATACCCAAAGCTCCCCCGGTTAAATGATGGGTGTAGCGTCCGGTCAATGCCTCCATGGACAAGGCAAATGCGCGATGGGTGCTGCTCGCAGCAAGATCAATCGACACCACCATGGCGACACCGAGGGTGACACCCAAAATGGCTAAGATCAGTTGCAGCGGATGGCGAATGAAATGGCGGCGGTTGGCCCGCCCCAAGATGCCCATCACTAAGCCTCAACAGCCAATCGGCCATCCACAAGCCGGACCATACGATCCGCCCTTTTAGCCACTTCGGCGCTATGGGTGACCAAGATCAACGTATGGCCCTTAGCTCGAACCAATCGGTCCAACAAATCAAGAACCTGTTCGCCTGTCGCAGCATCGAGGTTCCCGGTAGGCTCATCCGCTAAGACAAGCCTCGGCTGATGAATCAGTGCCCGAATGATGGCGACCCGCTGCTGCTCTCCTCCTGAGAGCCGATCCGGATAGCTCTCGGCACGGTCAGCCAATCCGACCTCACCCAACAAATCAATCCCCGCTTGTCGGCCGATCGACTCGGGTGTGCCATTTAATTCGAGCGGCAGCAACACATTCTCAAGCACTGTCAAAGTCGGGATCAGATTGAAAAACTGATAGATGAACCCGACATTCTGTCGCCGCCAAAGGGTTCGCTCGGGCTCCCTCATCGCGGCAAGGTCGGTGTTCTCGAAGTAAATCTCGCCTGAGAGAGGGGCGTCCAGTCCACCGATGAGATGCATCAAGGTGGATTTCCCAGAACCACTTTGCCCCACCAACGCCAGTTGCTCACCCGATTGGATCCTGAGGTTGACCCCAAGAAGCACTTCTCGCCGGACCCCTGCTTCAAGGTAGCCATGAGAGACATTATTGAGAGAGAGAAGATCTGAGAAGGACGTGGTCATAGAGCGCGATCAAAATGAGGTGTGAACGAAGGGAGAAGCCCTCCTATCGATGAAGACGAAACGTCAGCCTTGATATGTGGCTGACCCAACAACCCCCCCAAAGTTCCACGGCCACAAGGTCAGGTATAAAACTAAAAGTAAGGCAAGGATCGCAATCTCATGGTCTCCCATGGTTTATTTTAGATCTGCCTCATCACCCCTTCTCTTTGATCACACCGTGGAGAAACTCAATCCAGTGGACGACATCCCCCTTTGAATCAAGATGAAGCATGCATCCAATGTTGGACGTCAGTGCGATCGTATCGGACTGTCCCTCTAAGTCCAGATCTCTTCTTTTTTCTTCTCGAAGGCTTTGAGCCATCTGAGGGTTCATTAGGGAATAAACCCCCCCAGCGCCACAACAAAGATGAGACGCTTTACCTTGACTGACGTTAAAACCGAGCGATGAAAATAAGCCCGTGAGACGGCCTTTAAGCTTCATGCCATGCTGAAACGTACAAGGCTCATGAATCTTAAGGTTCAACGCCTTGACCCTCTGATGATCGATGTGATCGCGGATTTCAGGGGCGTGGCGTTCGATCAATTCAACAGGATCGAGGGTATAGTGATGGATCCGCCTCACCTCTTCTGCCATGTCGGGATCCTCCTGCCAAAGGGCCTCAAAGTCCCGAAGCATCAAGCCGCAAGCGGAACTCGTCATCATGATGATGGGCGCTTGATCCCCCTGAAGCATTGGATCTAAAAGGTAAGGACGCAAGG
The DNA here is from genome assembly GCA_040375885.1 of Methylococcus sp. Classification (GTDB taxonomy): domain Bacteria; phylum Pseudomonadota; class Gammaproteobacteria; order Methylococcales; family Methylococcaceae; genus UBA6136. The sequence goes on along the minus strand of JBEIRQ010000268.1, from coordinate 71 downwards.
CCTTCACCGTTTTTCTGGCCTGTGATTTCGCGGTCTCACTTTCGCCAAGATGATGACCAACAGCCCCACAG
>JBEIRQ010000153.1:0-4673 GCA_040375885.1 Methylococcus sp. | reverse complement strand
GCCATCTTCTGTGCGCCAGCCCGTTACGTTCAAGGAAGGAATGCGACTCAGGCGCTTGGATACGAACTTAAAAAACTGGGTCTTGATGGCCCTCTTCTGATCATTGCCTGCCGAAGTGCCCGTCGACATCTCGACGGTGTCTGGGCTGAAACCCTGGGCAATCTCAACATCTCCTACTCTATTCTTGATTTTGGCGGGGAATGCTCTGACGCCGAAATTGAGCGAGGTCGCGAGGAGGCGCTTAGGGTCGGCGCCAGGACCCTTGTGGGTGCTGGCGGTGGGAAGGTGCTGGACACGGCTCGAGCAGTGGCTGCAGCTCTTGAGCTCCCCGTGGTGTGTTGTCCGACAACCGCAGCTAGCGATGCGCCCTGCAGCGCGTTGTCGGTGATTTACAGCCCCGAAGGGGTGTTTGAGCGATGTCTTTTTTATCGGCGTAATCCGGATCTTGTCCTGGTTGACACGTGGGTGATTGCGAAGGCCCCGGTCAGGACGCTGATCGCCGGAATGGGAGATGCCCTCGCCACCTATTTTGAAGCGGACGCTGCGGGTCGTGCCTGCCGCCCCAACCAGGTCGGCGGTCTCAGTACGCTCGCCGCACAGAATCTGGCTAGGCTTTGTTATGAAACCTTGCTGAAGGATGGGGCAGAGGCTGTTGCAGCCGCCAGGGAGGGCGTCGTGACGCCAGCCCTTGAGCGTATCGTTGAAGCCAACACGCTGTTGTCGGGTCTCGGCTTTGAATCGGGGGGGCTCGCAGTGGCTCACTCTGTTCACAATGGCCTGACGCAAGCGCCTGAAACCCATGACCGCCTGCACGGGGAGAAAGTGGCCTTTGGTACCCTGGTTCAACTGGTGCTTGAAGGACGCGATGCCACATTACTTGAGGAGGTCCTCGGATTCTCATGGGCCGTTGGTTTACCGATGACGCTCTTAGGGCTGGGTCTTGAAACCTTGTCTCTTGCCCAAGCGGAGGCGATTGCCCAGCGCGCCCTAGCGCCGGGTGAAACGGCCCATAATGAGCCCTTTGTGGTGACGATGGAGGCTCTGCGTGACGCCCTCTTTGCCGCTGATGCCATTGGTCGCGCGTATACCGCTAGCGTTGTTGGGTGCGAATCGTCGATAAAGCACGCCTTAAAAGCTGAGGGTCCTCACTGACAAGGACTTGGGCTTCGGTTTCCTTCTGGAGCCAGGTCATCTGCCGTTTGGCAAACTGGCGGGTGGCGATGACTGCGCGCTCGATCATCGCTTCGCGCGAGCAATCTCCGTCGAGATAGGACCACACCTGTCGATAGCCTACCGCCCGTATGGCGGGAAGGTCGGCATGAAGATCGGCCCGATCAAACAGGCGGGCGACTTCTTCCATCAGTCCCTGTTCCAGCATCGCCATAAATCGGCGCTCAATCCGTTGATGAAGCTCTTCTCTATCGCCGGGGCGTAGCACCAGCTTTAAGAGGGGGCCATCGCTCTTTTTCTGGGTCTTTTCGATCAAGGTAGTCATCGGGGTGCCGGTGAGGCGAAACACTTCAAGGGCCCGCTGAATCCTTTGCGGGTCCCTCGGATGAATCCGCGCTGCGGCGACCGGGTCGATCTTCTCAAGGTCCTGATGGAGGGCTTCCCAGCCCCGCCTTTGAGCCTCTTCCGCGATGGCTTCGCGGACCAAGGGGTTAGCCGGCGGCAGGGTCGCAAGACCATGACTGAGGCCATGAAAATAGAGCATGGTGCCGCCGGCGAGAATCGGGATATGGCCGCGATCCCTGATAGCGATCATCAGGGCCTCTGCGTCTTTCTGAAACTGGCCGGTGGAATAGGCTTCAAGGGGGTCGAGGATGTCAATCAGGTGATGCGGGATGCCGCCACGCTCATCGGGGCTGGGTTTTGCGGTGCCGATGTCCATGCCACGATAGACCAAGGCGGAGTCGACACTGATGATTTCACCCCCCAGTTCCTGGGCAAGACGGATCGCTAAGGCGGTTTTACCTGAGGCGGTTGGACCCATCAAAAGGATCGCAGGTGCCTTGATGGGCGTCTGATTCACGAGGGGCTGATGCTTGAAGTTCTAAGGAAATGCCAGTACAATGGCGGGATTTACTTGGTTCTGAGGGAGAGTAACATGGCGCGTCGTCGATTGGTGGTCGGTAACTGGAAAATGAATGGTGACCGCGCCAGTTCGCAGAAGTTACTCGCAGAGATCGTTGCGGGTTTGCCGGCGGATACCAAGACGGACGTTGGCGTGTGCCCTCCAGCTATTTATATCGCGGGCCTTGCAGCGACGGCAGCCAGCCGGGTTCATCTTGGCGCACAGAATGTGGCTGATCAGGATGCGGGTGCTTACACCGGTGAAATCTCGGCCCCGATGTTGAAAGATATCGGTTGCAGCCTTGCCTTGGTTGGTCATTCTGAGCGCCGGGCCATTTATGGCGAAACCGATGCTTTGGTGGCGGCGCGCTATGCCAAGGCCATTAGCCATGGCGTGACGCCGATCCTTTGCGTGGGTGAAACGCTTGAGGAGCGGGAGTCTGACCGGACCTTCTCTGTGATTGATGACCAAATTGATGCGGTGATGGCCACCTCGGGTGTTGGATCACTCCGCCAAGCCGTCATTGCTTATGAGCCGGTGTGGGCTATCGGTACCGGCCGCACAGCATCGGCCGAGCAGGCGCAAGAAGTTCATGCTTACATCCGCTCAAAGATTGCAGCGCTCGATGCCGATGTGGCTTCTACGCTGCAGATTCTTTACGGTGGTAGCGTCAAGGCGGACAATGCCGCCGCACTCTTTAGTCAGCCGGATGTGGATGGCGGCCTTATCGGGGGTGCTTCCCTTGATGCGGCATCGTTTTTAGCCATTTGTCTGGCTCCGTAATAGGAAAACAGCATGTATCAGTTCCTAATGGTTGTCCATGTCCTAATTGCCATTGCAATCGTGGGTCTCGTTCTTCTTCAGCAAGGCCGCGGCGCGGATGCAGGGGCAGGTTTTGGTGGCGCATCCAACTCTGTGTTTGGTGCACGAGGCGCTTCGTCATTTCTTTCTAGAACGACGGCCATTCTGGCAACCGTGTTCTTTTCGACCAGTCTGAGCCTTGCCTATCTGGCAGGCAACAAGGATAATAAGGCCCAAGATATTATGGATGCGCCGGAGGTTTTGGCACCTCAGCAGCGCGATCTTCCGCCGATAGCGATCGAACCCCAACCGGCCGTCAAGAGTGATGTTCCAGCTGTGGTGGCTCCCGCAAAACCCGCTCCCAAGCCGTAGGCTTAAGGTCCGCGTAATCGACGTTTGATGATTTAGCCGATGTGGTGAAATTGGTAGACACGCCATCTTGAGGGGGTGGTGACGCAAGTCGTGTCGGTTCAAATCCGACCATCGGCACCAATGATAGGTTCAAGGCGAACCAAAGAAATACAAAAAACCCGCAGACCAAAAGGCCTAGCGGGTTTTTTGTTGTCCAGAAAAAAGCATCTAGTGCTCAAACGCAGAGGCTTCCATGACCACAGCCTATGTCCAATAGGCTCTTTTTATGGACATCAGGTCGGCCACTGAGCCTTGACCAAAATTTCTCATTTTCCTTTTCGCCGCGCAGAAAGTAGGTGATATGCGCTTGCCGAATAGGTTCTTTAAGGTCGTTGAGCCTCGTCATTGTATGGGGTCTCGTGTACAATCAATAGTTAACTATCTGATTCAAATTAGATCTCGGCACCCATAATAAAAAGCAACCAGCTTAGACATCGGCCCGCCTGCAGCAGCAAGCGGGCCGATTGCGTTACTGCGACACTGAAAATGGAATATCGCCTGATTAAGACTGATGGTCGCGCCCGTCGCGGCGAATTATCCTTCCCCAGAGGGACCGTTCAGACGCCGGCCTTCATGCCGGTCGGTACCTATGGGACGGTCAAGGCGATGACCCCAGAGGAGCTTCGAGCGATTGGCGCCGAAATGATCCTTGGTAACACCTTTCATCTCATGTTGAGGCCGGGTACCGAGGTGATTCGGAAGCACGGCGATCTCCATGATTTCATGAACTGGTCTGGTCCCATATTGACAGACTCGGGGGGGTTTCAGGTCTTCAGTCTTGGGGCGATGCGAAAAATCAGCGAGGAAGGCGTCAGGTTTCAATCGCCCATCGATGGCGATACCGTCTTTTTAGGGCCTGAAGAATCCATGGCCGTGCAGCGCGCGCTGGGGTCAGATGTCGTGATGATCTTTGATGAGTGTACGCCATTCCCTGCGACTTATGAGGAGGCGGGTGACTCGATGGCGTTGTCGCTGCGTTGGGCGGAACGCAGTAAAAAAGCGCATGGCGACAATCCTTCGGCCTTGTTTGCGATTGTTCAGGGTGGGATCTATGAGGATCTAAGGGTTGCCTCAGCGAAAGCTTTGATGGCGATGGGATTCGATGGTTATGCCATTGGCGGTCTTTCGGTCGGTGAACCGAAGGAAGATCGAGCCCGTGTTCTTGATGCGGTGGTGCCTGTGCTTCCTTTGGATAAACCGCGGTATCTGATGGGCGTCGGGACTCCCGAAGATCTCGTGGAGGCCGTCTCGCAGGGTATCGATATGTTCGATTGTGTCATGCCCACCAGGAATGCCCGGAATGGGCATATCTTTACGCGTTTCGGGACGCTTAGGATCCGAAATGCGGTGTATCAAGAGGATATCCGCCCGCTTGATGAGGCGTGTC
>JBEIRQ010000126.1:0-5148 GCA_040375885.1 Methylococcus sp. | reverse complement strand
GATCCTTGGGTCTCGCCTTGTCTGATGACGAGCTTGATTATTTGAACGACAGCTTTATCGCGCTGAATCGAGATCCAACCGATGTCGAGCTGATGATGTTTGCCCAGGCCAACTCCGAACACTGCCGACACAAAATCTTCAATGCCCAGTGGCAGATGGATGGGCAGCGTGAAGCCGATACCCTCTTTGGGATGATTCGTCATACCAGCAAGGTGACACCTGAAGGCATTCTTTCAGCCTACAGTGATAACGCGGCCGTGATTGAGGGGCCTCTGGCTGAAGTCTTTCTGCGGCATCCAGACCATCAGGCGTATCAATACCTGAAGGAGCCGGCCCATCTTTTGATGAAGGTCGAGACCCACAATCACCCGACGGCCATCTCCCCATTTCCGGGGGCTGCGACAGGATCGGGTGGAGAAATCCGGGATGAGGCCGCCACCGGGAGAGGGTCGCATACCAAGGCAGGTTTGACGGGTTTTTCCGTATCCCACCTTCATATCCCAGATTTTGAGCAGCCTTGGGAAATCCAACATGGGAAGCCATCACGAATGGCCTCAGCCCTCGAGATTATGCTCGAGGGCCCTTTGGGTGGTGCGGCCTTCAACAACGAGTTCGGTCGTCCTAATATCTGCGGCTACTTCAGGACTTTCGAACAGGCAGATCCTGATGGCCTTGGGCTCAGAGGCTTTCATAAACCGATCATGCTGGCCGGCGGTATGGGCAATATCCGCCCCTCGCAACTGGGTAAGCATCCGATCCCTGAAGGAGCTCCTATTGTGGTCTTGGGAGGCCCTGCCATGCTCATCGGCCTTGGCGGCGGTGCGGCCTCCTCGGTCGCCTCGGGGGAGAGCTCTGAAGCACTTGATTTTGCTTCTGTCCAACGCGGCAACCCTGAAATGCAGCGACGCTGCCAGGAAGTGATCAATCGCTGCAATGCCTTAGGTGATGAAACGCCAATTCTTTCGATTCATGATGTGGGAGCGGGTGGCCTTTCCAATGCGGTTCCTGAAATCATTCACGATGCTGATCGGGGCGGTCTTTTCGAGCTTCGGGAGGTCCTCAGTGATGAGCCTGGGATGTCGCCGATGCAGATCTGGTGCAATGAATCCCAGGAACGTTATGTTCTTGCCCTAAAACCAGAATCACTGGCAGCCTTTCGGAGTTTTTGTGAGCGGGAGCGTTGCCCCTATGCCGTCATAGGAACCGCCACCCTTCATGAGCAACTGATTCTGAAAGACCGCTTGCTCAAAGAGGATGCCGTCCATATTCCGATGTCCCTCTTATTTGGAAAGCCCCCAAAGATGGACCGGGAAGCCGTCCATCAGGCGCCTGGTTTATCGCCTCTAGAGTTGGGTGATGTCGATTTGGCCGACGTTGTTTCAAGGGTGCTTCGCTACCCCGCCGTCGCGGATAAAAGCTTCCTCATTCATATTGGCGATCGTTCCGTAGGGGGGCTGGTGGCCCGGGACCAGATGGTTGGGCGTTGGCAGGTTCCAGTCGCCGATGTTGGGGTCACTGCAACCGGTTTTAAGGCCCAAACAGGGGAAGCGATGGCTATGGGTGAAAAAAGCCCCTTGGCCCTGATCAACGCGGCCGCTTCCGGACGGATGGCGGTGGGTGAAGCGCTCACCAATTTGCGTGCCGCCAAGGTCAACCGACTCTCTGATGTAAAGCTCTCCGCGAACTGGATGGCCGCGGCGGGTTCCAAGGAAGAGGATGCTCGCCTGTTTGATACGGTGAAGGCCATTGGGCTTGAACTTTGCCCAAGCCTTGGTATTGCGATTCCTGTCGGTAAGGATTCGTTGTCGATGAAGACCGTTTGGCGTCAGGGCGATCAGGAGGTGACGATGCGTGCACCGCTGTCTCTGATTGTCACAGCGTTCGCCCCGGTGGGAGATGTTTCATCGACCTTGACGCCTGAACTTTCAAGAGATCTTGAAACCACGCTCCTTATGATCGATCTCGGTCAAGGAAGGAACCGCCTCGGTGCTTCCGTGTTGGCGCAGGTCTATGGCCAGTTGGGCGATGAGGCTCCGGATCTTGATGATCCCCAAGCGTTCAAAGCATTTTTTGAAGTGATCGGTGATCTGCTTGAAGGTGGCCAAATTCTGGCCTATCACGACCGTTCCGATGGGGGTCTTTTGGCGACGCTGGCTGAAATGATGTTTGCGAGCCGCTTGGGCCTTTCGATCGACCTTCAGAGGCTGGTGGGCACCCCGCTTGAGATCTTATTTAATGAGGAGCTTGGGGCGGTCATTCAGATTCGAGATGGCTTCCTCGAAACTATTCTTGGGCGATTTGAAAAAGCGGGCCTTCTGAGTCAGGTTCATGTCCTTGGTAAACCGACCCTCGAGCCGCGTCTTTGGATCCATCGTGATGGGGCCTCGCTCTTTAAGGGAGATCGCGCAGAGCTGCAGTCGATCTGGTCTGAGACGAGCTACCGAATGCAGGCCCTTAGAGATAATCCTGAGTGCGCCCGGCAGGAATATACCGCCATCACGGATGATGAGGATCCTGGCCTGAGCGTTCATCTGACCTATGATCTTGAGGCGTCACGAGGGTCCTTTTTCGATGAAGGACCTCGTCCGAGGGTCGCCATCCTACGTGAGCAGGGGGTCAATGGTCATGTCGAGATGGCGGCGGCCTTTGAGCGTGCGGGCTTCACAGCGGTCGACGTCCACATGAGCGATCTCTTCGAGGAGCGGGTCGATCTTCAAAATTTCAAAGGCTTAGTGGCGTGTGGTGGATTCTCTTATGGCGATGTGCTTGGGGCAGGGGGCGGCTGGGCCAAGTCCATTCTTCTCAATCCCAAGGTCAGGGCCGGCTTTGAAGCCTTTTTCAAGCGTGAGGACACCTTTACCCTCGGGGTTTGCAATGGCTGTCAGATGCTTTCCCAACTGAAAGATCTGATTCCAGGGGCCGACCACTGGCCGGTCTTTAGACGAAATCTATCGGAGCAGTTTGAAGCGCGTGTGGTCATGGTTGAAGTCGAGGTGTCTCCCTCGATTTTCCTGGCCGACATGGCGGGCTCGAGAATGCCTGTAGTGATCGCACATGGCGAGGGCCGGGCGGTGTTCCCTGGTTCTAGAGGCTTAGCCGATGCCCTTGTTGCGCTGCGTTATGTCGATCACTACGGTCGACCCACTGAGGTCTTCCCCACCAATCCGAATGGATCACCCGAGGGCATTACAGGCCTCACCAGCAAAGATGGTCGGGTCACCATCATGATGCCGCATCCGGAGCGCTGCTTCAGGGCGGTACAGCATTCATGGCGCTCTTCAGAGTGGGGCGAGGAGGGTCCTTGGATGAGAATGTTTGAGAATGCCCGACGGTGGGTGGGCTAAGGCCGTGATGGGTTATCTCCAGCGGCAAACCCTATGGGCCCCGATCGTCTTGATGGCCGGGTTACTGATCGGTTGTGAGACGGCGCCCAAAGTTCAGCCGATGACTCCCTTTCATTCTGAACCGGCTCGCCGCCAACTGAGCCCGGGTGCTGAAGAGATCGCTGGCAGTGCGATCCTTTGGTTATCGAGTGGTGGCATTATTTCCTGCGCTGGGAGCAAAGTGACCCTTTATCCCCTGACGCCCTATGCCCGCGAGTGGTTTCACCTGACTTATGAGACGATGGAAAAATCGCGGCTGACACCGCCTGATTTTGCCTATCGATCAAATAGCGAGGAGCCGCTGTCTTTTCAGTCGGACCCTGATTTTTTGAGGCAAAGCCGCTCGGTTCCTTGTAATGAGGATGGCCACTTTTTGATCGACCGGGTCGCTGAAGGGGACTATATCCTAGTGGCTAGGCTTCGCTGGCAAAGTCACATCTGGGACGAACACCAATTCTTCAACGGCCATCGTTACCACGATTACGAGGGCACAGCCGCTAAAAAAATTCGGGTTTTCCACGGCCGCAATCCGGTGGTCAGCCTTCGTTGGTCGGTCGCTAATTCACGATTTAACCTTTGGTAGGGGGCCCGATCTTTAACCGGTTGCAGCGTCTTGAACCCTTCAAAGGGCTTCAGCCGTTCTTTAGAAGCCGGCTTTTAAGGGCCAGCTTGTTGGTTCTTTTGTTTTGGGGGCTCCTCCTGAGAATGGATCGGGACATCCTCTTAAAAACCCTCAAAGGCTTTGATCTTCGTTATGGCCTTGCCATGGGTGGTGTCTTTGCTCTTTTACTGCTGCTCTTTGCCTTTCGATGGTGGTTGGTCGGGCAGAAGCTTGGGGTTTTAGGAGAGTTTCGCCGCTATTTTCTTGGGCTTTGGTTTAGTCAGGCCGCAGGCGAATTAGGCCCCCCCCTGGTGGTGGGTGAATGGGCTCGGTTCCATGCTCTAAAGGGTTTGGCGGATGATCGGCGGCTTGGCCTCAGCCAATTCATTGATCGTTGTCTTGGAACCGTCGTCCTCTGGTTGATGGTGTTGGCCTTAACCCCCTATTACCAGTCCACCTTCAAGGCCGCGATGACGCATCTCCCGGGGCAGCTTGCGGCGGGGTTTCTCATGCTAGCCAGTCTTGGTGTCTTCATCTTTTTGGTGTCCCGATTAAAGCATGGGGTTCTGGATCTTCAGGAGCGGGTGATCGACTGCCTTCATCCCTTTAGAAATCCTCATGCCTACCTTCTGTCGCTCCTCATTCAGGTCCTCTTAGTTCTCAATCTGGTCCTTGCCGCAGCGGGCCTTGGGGTTCCGGCGGAGGGTCTTCTTAAAGTGGCGTGGCTTGGGCCACTGTTGCTGTTCGCGGTGAGTTTTCTCCCAGGGTTGGTCTCTGACTGGGGGAAGCGTGAGGCCGTTGCGGTGTTTCTTCTGGCCCTCGCGGGGCTTTCCCCGGAGGAGGCTCTTGCGGTATCCCTCCTCTACGGTAGTGGTCATGGGCTGGTCGCCATCCCTGGGATTTTCTGTCTGAGAGGGTCTCAAGGAGGGGGAGATTGCTCCTCTGAGTAGCCTCCTAAGGGCCCTCCGCGATAAGATACGTCTTCTGTCGCTCTTTTTAAGAATCCCTAGGGATTCTCATTACCTGGTGAAAATGAATCTATGAATCAGCCCGAGAACAGCGTTCCGGTCGCGCATAATGCCTACAACACGGACGACCTAAGAATTATTGGTATCCGGGAAGTGATCGCGCCGGTTCAGGCCCTTGAGGAACTCCCCATCACGT
>JBEIRQ010000264.1:0-2999 GCA_040375885.1 Methylococcus sp. | reverse complement strand
TCGGAGAACCGATCTTGAAATCGCCCACCTTGGTGCCGACCGAGTAATACACTGCTTGAGTTCCACCGGCTCCCCATTCATCAGCGCCGATATCGTACCCCGGTCCGAACGGCCGATCGCCGCCTTCAATATCTGTGGTGGCACCAAATCGTTCAGAACCTTTTCACCTCGAGGGGTCACTTGAAGATGAACCACCCGACGATCCTTCAGGTCGATGGTCTTTTTAACGAACCCATCTTGGACCAAGACACCTAAGGTCTGTGAGACGGTACCCTTAGTCAGACCCAGATATTCAGCGACGGCCACCGGCGTGTTGCTGTAATGGTTGCAGCGGCTCAGATAATGAAGCGCTTCGGTCTGCACCGGCTGAAGGCCATGAACAAATCCTGTTTTTCGAACACTGGTCCGCACCAGATTGGAGATCCGCTCCAGGGACTCATAAAGGTTACTGGCATTCATCGCTTCGAAGGACATCCTGTAAGGGGAGAGACGATGGAGTCACCGTCCCGCCAAGCATTCACTGTTGCAATCCTTACGACGCAAGCAATAATCACGCCGGTTAAAAAGCCTTTTTAACCGCGGCACTCTGACGATTCTAGCGCCTCATCTGCCCACAAAAGGGCGCCACGCACCATTGAGAGGCGGAAGAAAACTTATTTTGGGGCTTGAGGGCTTGGCTCAGCCTCATCTGAAGGACCTGCAATCGATCCATCCAAAGGTGCAGTGACCCGATGGCCATCGGTGCCTGCCCCTTCAATCGCCTTGCCCATGCATGTCATGACATGATCGGTAATACTGGTGGCTGCCACACGCGCGTTCTGCGCCGAGCCGAACAACTGCTCAAATTCCTTCAGTGACCGATCCGCATCGGCTTGCGATTTTACATTGAGGAAGTGTTCGTAAGCCTCAAAGAACTGCGCCCGACGGGGATCTCCTGAAAAACCAGGAAGGCTTGCAGAAATTTCATCCACCACGCAGTCAGCAACTTCCGCGGGATCCAGCTTGTAATCCTTGAGATCGGAATCATCCTTAAAACGTTCGATCAACACTTCACGGAGTCCGGTCTTTTCTTGTTTAGCGCAAGCCACCAGCGAGATTATAGCTGCGGCCAAAATAATGGTTTTTTTCATGAAAGAACTCAGCGTAGTAGAGATAAATTAATCCGTTATTATCAGAGAAGTGGTCGCACTTGACCAGCGATCAAGGATCCCTGACTCTTCTTAGAGTGGACCTTTAAGGGAGGGGAAACTTGATTTTGGCTGCCCCTGGATCAGCTTAACCACCTCCTGAGATCGAGGAAATTCAGCCCCTAGACTGATGATAAAGGACGAAATCTCCTCAATGCTCAGGGGGGCCGACATCACCTTAGATTCGTGCACGATGATGGTAAAGCCAGAAGTTGGATTAGGTGACGTTGGAATATAGACAACCACCATCTCACCGATCCGGTTGGTGATGTAGGCGGGCACCCACAGCCCCTCCCGGGGATATTCAATAAAGACGGCATCGGTAATCTTCTGCTCACTGTCATCATGAAACAGTTTAAGCAGCTTCTGAGAGACCCGATAGATGACGCCCAGTACCGGAATGCGGTTGATAATTTTTTCAAAGAAATAAAGGATATCCGCCTTATCCTGTTTCAGGAGATACCCGATATAGATCACCAGGGCTACCGCCACGAAAAACAAAAGGACGGGCAACAGAATATTTTCATAACGCCCATAAAGACTGACCAGGGTATCCTGCAGGAAGCCCTCAATCCAAAGAACGATCTGAACAATAATGACGATCGGCAGGAGACCCAGGACCCCGATCAAAAAATACTCAAAAAGACGATGCAGCGGATTTTTCATACTGGCGACCACTCGGATAGAATTTTAATTGTTGGTGACCTTGCGCTCCTGCATTGTACGCCGTTTGATGGTTTCTCAACGGTCTAGAAGAAAGGGTTTGAGAAGAATGCAACACGTTAGGATGTATAGCACGGCCATCTGTCCCTACTGTCAGATGGCCGAAAGGCTCCTCTTCGCCAAAGGGGTGACGACGATTGAGAAACTTCGCATCGATCTTGACCCCAAGCTTCGTGAGGAGATGATGACATCCACACAAAGGCGGACTGTGCCCCAAATTTTTATTGGTGATGTGCACGTGGGGGGCTTCGATGACTTACACCAACTCGAACGTCAGGGCGAGCTTGACGGCCTCTTGAGCGGCCCTTTCCCTGAGGCCTAAGCGGCTTAGGTTCTGAAAACCATCGACATTAATCCCTGACATCAACCACTTCGCCACTTCGATTCAAAACGAACAGCTTGTTCTGGCTGGTCCATTTACCGAGGACATTCCGCGATTTAAACCCGCAGCGGACCTGATAACCCGCCTCCGTCACCTCAACCCGACCCCATTCGAGAATCGACAACGAGGCGGCATCGTGGGTGTGATGCTTGAGGAAACGCTCCACTTGATCAACCGACTGATTCCAAGGGCTATTAAAAACGAGATCCTTTCCTGCCTCAGCGACTCTTCCGGGGGGTTTATTGGGATCTTTGGAAAGGCCTACCGGGGGGGCTATGGCCGGGTGAGGAGCCCCTTTCGACCCCTTCGCGGCTTCGATAGGAGGGGCCTTTGGGATCATTGGTGCTGGGATAGCCTTTGCCGCGGTCGGAGGCTTTGGCGGGGAATCCATCGCCTTTGGAGGGGCTTGGATCATTTCAGCCTTTTGGGCTGATTCAGCAACCCAACTTTCAACATCCCGCAGCAGGGTAGTCGCTTTAGCCATCATCTCGACCAGCGTCTCATCCCCCTTAGCAGGAGACTCCAGGCGCTTTGAGGGGGCAACAACCTGAGGCGTGATTTTGGCGCCGGGGGCGGTTGGGGCGTGGCGCGAGAGCTCAGGAGGGGTCCCGGGTGTCTTTGGCGGCGCATTCCGCTCGCCATGGGGCAACCATTTCCCCAGCGTGGCAATCATTAAAAACAAGAGGATCAAGGTGCCACAACCCAGC
>JBEIRQ010000401.1:0-1656 GCA_040375885.1 Methylococcus sp. | reverse complement strand
TGAACTGGCCCATAACTGGGAAACACCCCACTATGAGCTTGGCAATGGATTCGGACATATCGCCATCGAAGTGGAGGATGCCGCCAAGGCCTGTGACATGGCGCGCCATCGCGGCGGCAAGATTATCCGGGAAGCAGGCCCCATGAAATTTGGCAGCACGGTCATCGCCTTCATCGAGGATCCCGATGGCTACAAGATCGAATTTATCCAAAAAGGCACAGGATCCCATTGACTCTGCACCCAATGCCCTCCTTTGACGAGATACAACGCGCCGCTGAACAACTCCGAGCGGGGGGAATCGTCGCCTTTCCCACAGAAACCGTCTATGGTCTCGGCGCAGATGCAAGGCAACCCAAGGCGATCAAAGCCATTTTCAAGCTGAAGGGTCGGCCTCTCGATCACCCTTTGATTGTGCATCTCGGTGAGACCACGGATATCAGGGGATGGGCAAGGAATATCCCAGAGATCGCTTACGACCTCGCGGATGCTTTTTGGCCGGGCCCTTTGACCCTCATTCTCGCCCGGGGCGAGGCCCCTGACGAAGTCACCGGAGGTCAGGACAGCATTGGACTTCGCGTCCCATCTCATCCCGTCGCAAGGGAGCTCCTTAGGACCTTTGGCAGCGGCATCGCGGCCCCCTCCGCCAACCGCTTTGGCCGAGTGAGTCCAACCCGGTCTGAACATGTCAAAACCGAATTCCCCAAAGGCCTTGAGATCATTCTCGATGGGGGTTCTTGCGAAGTGGGACTTGAATCGACCATTATCAGCCTCCTCGAGGAGGAACCCATCCTTCTCCGCCCAGGGGCGATTACCCTGAAACAACTCGAACGCGTCACCGGGCAGCTGATCAGAGCCCCAAATGAAAACAATCACGTCAGAGCATCCGGCCTTCTAGCCTCTCACTATGCCCCGGATACCGCGGTACTCGTGTTCGATCAAGAGGCCCTCGGCAACCCATTAAAGGCCCTGTTGGACGGCCGCCGCATTGCCCTCATGTGCTTCGAGGATGTTCTCTTAGAAAGCACGATTGAAACCACCGCTCGAGTGCGCATGCCACGGGACGCCGCCGCCTATGGCCAAATCCTCTACAGCACACTGAGGGCACTCGATAGCGAGGCCTACGATCTGATCCTGGTCGAAAAGCCCCCTGAAACAGAGGCGTGGCGAGCCATCCATGATCGACTCCAAAAAGCCAGCCATGATTCCCAACACCTCTTGGCGTCCCCCTCTTTTGAGACCCCTCATTCGATAAGATCATGACTTCACTCACTCCCCCCATGATGAGACTCTCAGATTTAACCGCCCTCATCCCTCAAGCGACACTCTTGGGCCCGGACCGCACCTTCAATGAGGTCTCCACAGATACTCGAAGCCTTTCTGATCAGGCGCTTTTTTTTGCCCTTCGAGGAGAGCGCTTCGATGCCCATGATTTTGCCGACCAGGCCATAGAGCATGGCGCTGTCGCTTTGGTCGTCGAAAAAAGACTGCCCATCGATGCGCCCCAGATCATCGTCGAAGATACCCGGGCTGCTTTAGGCGCCGCCGCAGCCGGCTGGCGCGGCCGCTTCAAGATACCTATCATCAGTGTGACCGGGAGTAACGGCAAAACAACCGTCACCCAAATGCTGGCGGCGATCCTCTTAGAAGAATGCGGGG
>JBEIRQ010000222.1:0-3332 GCA_040375885.1 Methylococcus sp. | reverse complement strand
TGACCAACCATATCCCCATTGGCGTAATTACAGATAATGACGTCATAGGCGCCGCTCTCGATCGCTTTCACCATCTCATCGGTCACTTCAACGGCACTCATCTCAGGCTGAAGGTCATAGGTCTTGACCTTAGGTGATGGAATGAGGATGCGTGATTCGCCCTCAAAAGGCTCATCCTTGCCGCCATTGAAAAAGAACGTCACATGCGCATATTTTTCAGTTTCAGCCAGCCGCAACTGCTTGAGGCCATGGTCCGAGAGGACCTCCCCCAAGGTCTGAGTGATCGAGGCCGGTGGGAAGGCGATCGGATAAGTAAAGTCCTGATGGTATTCGGTCAGGGTGACATAGGTGCCAAGCTTTCTGACCGCGCGACGCTCAAAGCCTGAAAAGACCTCATCGTTGATCGCTTTAGTGATTTCACGAGCCCGATCAGCTCTAAAGTTCATAAACACCACGGCATCGCCATCCTCCAAGTGAACCGGGGATTCACCCGGAGGAAGAATCAGGGTGGTCTCTACAAACTCATCCGTTTCACCGCGCGCATAGGCGGCATCCAGTCCCTCGAGCGCCGAGGCTGCGGTAAATGTCCCTTTGCCCTCAACGATGAGTTCATAGGCCTTCTCGACACGGTCCCATCGGTTGTCCCGATCCATCGCGAAGAACCGACCGGCGAGGGAAGCAAGGCGGCCAGCGCCCACCTTCTTGAAGGTCGCCTCAAGTCCTAAGATGGAATCCCTAGCACTCTGTGGCGGGGTGTCGCGACCATCGAGGAAAGCATGCATGTAAATTTTCTTAAGGCCTTTTCTGGCCGCCAGTTCCACCATCGCCTGAATATGGAGGTCATGACTGTGGACGCCACCCGGCGAGAGTAAGCCAAAAATATGTAATGCTTTATCACCCGCTAGGGCCTTGTCGACCGCCGCGGTCAGTTGAGGATTGGTGAAGAACGATCCATCTCGGATGGATTTATTGACGGCGGTGAAATCCTGATTGATCAGCCGTCCGGCCCCAAGATGAAGATGCCCAACCTCCGAATTGCCCATCTGATCATCCGGCAACCCGACGGTCTCACCGGCACATTCAATCAGGGTGTGCGGGCAAGTCGCCCACAAACCGGACCAATTCGGCGTCTTAGCTTGAGCGATCGCATTGTATTGGCTTGATTCGTTATAGCCGAATCCATCAAGGATTATCAAAACTACGGGTTTAGGGCGATGCGAGTTCAACGTATAATCTCCGGCTGAGTTCTTATGGAACTTGAGCGATAGGGCTTGGACCTTTGTGGGGCTTGATGTCTCAAAGACCCCACCCTCACCCGATTTTAGCTGTTTTTCACTCGCTCGTCGTCACTCTGGCCCTCCTTAGGAGCCTGATGGAGGACGTCCCCAGGAAATATCGAATGACATGAAGGAAGATTTGATCAACCGCGAAGAGGACATCGCTCAAGCTGCTTATTGCATCAAGGCCATGGCACACCCGCTCAGACTCAAAATTCTCTGTGTACTCGGCGAAGAGCGCGCCAGTGTCCAAGAAATTGTTGACGCCTGTGGCACGACGCAAAGCAATATCTCACAACATCTCGCTATTTTAAGGGAGAAGGGAATTCTTGGGAGCAACAAGGAATCCAATCGAGTCTTCTATTATGTGGACGATAAAAGAACCCTGAAGCTGATCACACTGATGCGTGACGTCTTCTGCCCTGACCTAGATTAACCTCTCCCAATACCGGACACCCTCATGAATCTCAATATCAGCCCTGATCAACTGCTTGAATTTATCGGCAATCACTACCTGATGGCCGGCGCGCTCTTTCTCGTGACCATTCTTCTGATCCAAGACGTCTTCGACAATCTCTTCAGGAAACACAAGATGGTCTCCCCCTCCGAAGCCGTTATTCTTTTGAATGATGATGCAACGGTCCTGATCGATGTTCGAGAAGCCGCTGAATTTGCCGAGGGACACATCGAAGGCGCCAGAAACATCCCTTTTGGCAAGCTCGACGAAAGGGCCGCAGAACTCGATGGCCACAAAGCCTCCGCCGTCGTTGTGACCTGCCAGTCGGGAACCCGATCCCTCGCCGCCGGCAAAAAGTTGACCGGCCTCGGCTTCACTCAAGTCTACGAACTCAAGGGCGGCCTGTTTGCCTGGAAGGATCAAAATCTTCCTGTCACTAAGAAACGCAAGTAAGTCACTGGGCCCAAGAGGCTACTCACTTTCCCTTCAACCCACTATAACAACCAAACATCATGGCCGAGGAAAACGCTACGCAGGCAGAACGTCAGTTCAACATTCAGAAGATCTACGTTAAGGACGTCTCCTTTGAAACCCCCAATTCTCCCGACATCTTCACCCTGACCTGGGAACCTGAAGTCGAGTTCAACCTCAGCAGCAGTGCCGTTCAGATTCAAGATAATGTCTATGAGGTTAGCCTAACGGTCACCTTGACCGTGAAAATCACCCAAAAAACGGCTTACCTCGTCGAAATCACCCAATCCGGCATCTTTAGCGCCATGGGCTTTGCCAGCGAAGAAATGGGGCACCTCCTCGGCAGCTACTGCCCGAACCTTCTCTTCCCCTATGCCCGCGAGGCGGTCTCGGATCTGGTCAGCAAAGGCGGCTTCCCGCCGATGCTGTTGGCCCCAGTCAACTTCGATGGACTCTATGCGCAACACCTCCAGCAGATGCAGCAGAACCCTGAGTCTGCCACCAGCCACTAACGTCAAATAAAGCCATCCTCCAGTGACGCCGATTACTGTCTTTGGGGCCGGTTCCTGGGGGACGGCCCTGGCCTTAGTCCTAGCCCGAAACGGCCATGACGTGATGCTCTGGGGGCACCAGAAGGATCATATCGCTGCCCTCTTAAGATCACGCGCCAATGAGCGTTACCTCCCAGGTATCGTCTTCCCAGACAACCTTCGCGTGAGTCACGACCTGGGCCATGCAGCGACCCATGCGCGCCTCTGGCTAATCGTTGTTCCAAGCCATGCCTTTAGATCCCAGATCCATCAGTTAAAACCCTTCTTCACCAAAGGAACCCGGGTCGCCTGGGCCACCAAGGGTCTTGAACTTGAGAGCGGTCACCCCTTGCATCAAGTGGTCGCCGAACACCTCGGCATAGAAACGCCGGCGGCGGTTCTCTCTGGCCCCACCTTTGCTGGCGAGGTTGCCCTAGGCCAACCCACGGCGATCACCGTAGCGTCAGGGTCTGAGGCCTTTGCAGAGGACCTTATCAGGCTCCTACATAACCCGAAGTTCAGGGCCTATACGAGCCCCGACGTCATGGGCGTTGAACTCGGAGGAGCCATTAAAAACGTACTCGCCATCGCCGCCGG
>JBEIRQ010000362.1:0-2103 GCA_040375885.1 Methylococcus sp. | reverse complement strand
TGAAATTAAATATACCCGGCAATGCAAGGATCTCCCAATAGAGGAGAAGAGGACAAAGCTAGCAAGTCGAGGAGCTTGACACCAGATATTACATGTAATTCATTGTGGTTGCACTTTATCGGCGGCCTCTGCTATGCTCTAAAGTAAAGATTCAAGGCTACGGAAAGAATGACCCATGCCGCAGAAGCTTTAACTTGTGCGGCCTTGTGCCACCGAACCCCGTTCAGCCCCCACGGCACTAGCGCCCAAAGAGCGCCAAGTGGGGTCTGGTATGGAGCCACTTTGTTTTGGGGGGCAGGGGAGAATTCCAGAGGTGATCGCAGAAGATCAAGGTTATTAATAATTTCTTTTCCAGCAAAACCTGCCGATAGGGATAGGTGTTGAAATGAATCCACGCCGAGTCTTTTTATCGCATACCTCCGAATTACGCGCCTACCCTTCGGGACGCTCATATGTTGATCGTGCTGAGCGTGCGGTTATGGCAGCGGGGCATGTGGTTGTAGACATGAAAGACTTTCCCTCGATAGACGATGCCCCCGCAGAAGTCTGTATTCAGCGGGTCAAGAGCTGTGATGTCTATG
This sequence comes from Methylococcus sp., assembly GCA_040375885.1. Classification (GTDB taxonomy): domain Bacteria; phylum Pseudomonadota; class Gammaproteobacteria; order Methylococcales; family Methylococcaceae; genus UBA6136. The sequence goes on along the minus strand of JBEIRQ010000362.1, from coordinate 1,522 downwards.
TCGGTCTGTTTGGAACCAGGTGGGGCACCCCGGTCAATGGAAAACCAGAGGTGTCGTATACGGAACTTGAGTTTGACACGGCCAGCACACAGCAGGGATCAGGAAAGAAAATCCAGCGGCTGATCTTCGTTTTGGACGACGAGGCTGTTGACTCGGGCATCCCACCTAAGGCCCTGATTGACGTGGTTCATCCGGGACAACAGGAGAGGTTTCTCCAGAAGGTGAGAGAATCTGGTCTTACATACCAGGTGTTTTCAAATCCGGATCAACTGTCCCAGCTGATTGAACGGTCTCTCAACGAGCTTTCGGTTCAGCCCGAGTCAGGCGAACGCTCCATTTCCTTGGCGGACCTTGACGCCTGGATGGAGAGGAATCTGGCCAATCTTGAGCGATCCTTTTTGGGCATCCCCTCCGTTCAGCAAAGACGGGTGCATGTTCCCCTCGATGTGCGCATCACTTACTCAGCCTCTGGGGAACAAACTCTTCCAGTGATCTTGCAGCCCGACATGCTGACAAGTGTGATCACATCGCCGGTGAGTGAGACCCTGTTGATCAGTGGGGACGGAGGCACAGGCAAAACAAGCCTGGCCTTCAGTATCGCCACTTGGTTGTTAAAAGGTGAACCGGATGGGAAGCCAAGGATTCCTGTTCTAATCGAAACAGCGCTAGCCGAAGGCGAGACAGCGGTCGGGAGGATGGGGCATTGGATCAAAGCTCAGATCTCGGGGAATGAGGAGGATGGATCGCCGGAGCTGGTAGAGGCTCTGATGCGTCATAAACGCATGGTGTTGCTGGTGGATCATGTTTCCGAGCTACCTAAGCCTGCTCGACAACGTCTGCTCAGCAACCTGCCCCCTGGTCTGGTGATCGCCACCAGCCGCTCGTTTGATGACGGCTGGCAGGAACGGCCACTGACCAGGATTGAACCGCTCCAGATTGCCACAGATCGCTTGCAATCCTTTTTCATTGATTATCTGCGCCGCAAGGGACAAGAGGATGTGTTGAATGATGAGGATCTGATTCCAGCCCAAAATCAATTGCGTCTGATTGTTGGTGACAAACCAATCACCGCCCTTCTGGCCCAGATGTTTATTGATGATGTGGTTGCCAAAAAACAGCAGGGCGTGCTCGCTGGTTCGGTTCCGGATCTGATGTTGAGTTATATCAAGCGCATGGACACCCCCTCGGATGAGGGGATGAGAACGCGAGAAGGCCTTGCGATTAATACGGAAATGGTGCAACGCACCTTGAAAGTACTTGCCTTCGCCAGTCATGGCCAGGGACCTTCGGGGAAACCGCGTTTCCAACCTTTGGTGTTCCCCGTCTGGCTTGCGGATCGCGCCCTGGCTGCTGAGGATGGCATGGGACTGAAGAAAGCTAAGCAACGGCAGGCTTTATTGAACTACTGCCTAGAGTTAAATCTTCTAAATCACCCAGGGATGGATACCGGTGAGTTCTGCTTCCCTTTGGATCCATTGGCCGACTATCTGGCTGCACTCTGTCAATTGGAAAATCTCGAAGT
>JBEIRQ010000015.1:0-13752 GCA_040375885.1 Methylococcus sp. | reverse complement strand
TCTGGGGCATGTCGGTATCTATCGCCTACTCGCCGGTGAAGCGGGCCTGAGTGAGGCTGAAGAATCTGAATTATTTGATATTTTTCAGCGAAAGGATACTACGGATCTTCAGGTATTCCTGGCCGACCGTCAGGTGGCTCAGGGGCCCGCCGAATTGATCACGCGGCTTCTAGATCTCAATGGTCCTTTGGAGGTGCTTGATCGCGCCCGTGACACCCTCGCACCGGGTGGCCCTTTGATTCTAAAGGCCGTGGAGGAGGTCACGAAGATTGGCCGTCGGCTGACCGCTCGATTCCCGAGCCTACCACTGCACGTGGATCTCGCTGAACTGAGGGGATACCAGTATCACACCGGTATCGTCTTCGCCGCCTTCGTCCCCGGGCAAGGACAGGAAATTGCCCGCGGCGGACGCTACGATGAGATTGGTCAGGCCTTCGGTCACGCGCGTCCTGCCGTTGGTTTTAGTGCCGATCTTCGAATGTTGGCCAGCCTTTCGGCCCTCAAAGGTCAGTTCGAAAGCGTCGCCGCGATTTTTGCGCCAGCCATCGAGGATCCTCAGTTGGATAGGGCCATCAGCCAACTGAGGGATGAGGGGCAGATCGTCATTCAGTCCCTTGGTGGCCCCCATGAAACGGCCGAGCGCCTTGATTGCAAGGCCTCCTTGAGGCTACTCGACGGCCGTTGGCAAGTCATTCAAAACGATTAATACCTGGGAAATAAGCATGGGCAAGAACGTCGTCGTAATAGGAACCCAGTGGGGTGATGAAGGCAAGGGCAAGCTGGTGGATATCCTGACCGAGCGCGCAAAGGGCGTTGTGCGGTTTCAGGGGGGGCATAATGCGGGTCATACGCTGGTGATTGATGGCCAGAAGACCGTCCTGCATCTGATTCCTTCAGGTGTGCTCCGGGAAGGCGTTAAATGCTACATCGCTAATGGTGTGGTGCTCTCACCGGATGCGCTGATGGAAGAAATTGGCGTTCTCGAACGTGCGGGTATTCCGGTGCGTGAGCGCTTGGTGATCAGTGAGGCCTGTGCACTTATTCTGCCGATTCATATTGCCCTTGATCAGGCCCGAGAAAAAGCCCGTGGTGCCAAGGCGATTGGAACCACCGGTCGTGGTATTGGGCCGGCCTATGAGGATAAGGTTTCAAGGCGGGGCCTTCGGGCGGGCGACCTCTTTTACCGTCACCTTCTCGAAGAGCGGTTGAGGGATCTTCTTGATTTCCATAATTTTGTCTTGAGCCAGTATTTCCATGAGCCGCCCCTCGATTTTCAGGAAGAGCTTGAAAAGCTCATAAAGATTGGCGAGGAAATCAAGCCGATGCTGGGGGATGTGGCAGGAGACCTCCATCGTCTCGTCGATGCGGGTGAGCCGGTGCTCTATGAAGGGGATCAGGGAGCCATGCTGGATATTGATCATGGGACCTACCCCTATGTCACCTCCTCGAACACGACCGCCGGCGGGGCCGCTTCAGGGACTGGCGTGGGTCCTCTTGAATTTGACTATGTTCTTGGGATCACCAAAGCCTATTCAACCCGCGTGGGTAATGGGCCCTTTCCTACCGAACTCTTTGATGAGGTCGGCAGCCATCTCTCCAGCAAAGGGCAGGAATTTGGAGCAACCACCGGACGGGCCCGAAGGTGCGGCTGGTTTGATGCGGTGCTCATGAAGCGCTCAGCCAAGCTCAATAGCCTATCAGGGCTTTGCCTGACCAAACTCGATGTTCTCGATGGACTTCAATCTATCGGCATCTGTACACGGTACCGTTATCAAGGGGTTGAGATCGATACCGTGCCGATTGGGGCCGAGGCTTACGCCATGTGTGAGCCGGTGATCGAGACCATGCCAGGATGGTCTGAATCGACCCAAGGGGTGACTGATCTCGAAAAGCTGCCAAAGGCCGCCCAGGATTACATTCAGCGGATTGAATCCTTGGTGGGGGTGCCCGTGGATATCCTCTCGACAGGTCCTGACCGAAAGGAAACCATTATTCTTCATCATCCCTTCGATTGAAGGGTTTCCTATTGGGCTGATCTCAAGGGGGCAAAAGCCCCCTTGAGATCAGAGCGGCCGAGAGCTTTTTTTCATCTTGGATGATGGTGGCCTCTCTTAGAAAGTGAGCCCATGAAAATGCGTGGGTCCTTCAGCGCACCGAGCACGCTCAAAAGAACCTCTTCTGGTTCTCCCATCCGGTCTTGATGAAGCCTGGTGATGCTAGACTTAAGCGTGTAAAGCGATCGATCTTTTCTTTCTTGGCCCCCCATCCTGATTCTTCAGCATGAAGTTACGCGCCTTCTTCTCGCTCATCCTCCTTTGGTTGATTCCGGCGATGGTCTTTGGTGATCCTGTGACCATCGAAAAGCCACTGGATCTAACAGGCTCGTGGGTCGGGTTTTTCTCCCTAGGCGTCGTCGTGGTGGCTTATGTTGCGGCCATGTTGGAGGATGTGACCTTTATCCGGAAATCCAAACCCATGTTGCTGGGCGCCTCCTTGATCTGGTCAGCGATCCTGTTGGTCTATCGCTTGCAAGGCGATACGACGCTCGCGGTCGCAGCCTTTCGGAGCAACCTTGAATCTTATGTCGAACTGCTTTTTTTCATCATGGTATCGATGACCTACCTCAACGTCATGGAGTCGATGAAGGTCTTTGATGCCTTAAGGATTCGTCTGGTCAGCCTTAACTTTGGCTACCGGGCCTTGTTTTGGATCACGGGGCTCTTGGTCTTTTTTATCTCCAGCGCGGTGAATGGCTTGACCTCGGGACTTTTGATGGGGGCTGTCGTTGTGGCGGTGGGTCGCGACAGTTCAAAGTTCGTCTCTCTGGCGTGCCTCAATCTCGTCATCGCCTGCAATGCCGGTGGCTCTTTTAGTCCCCTTGGAGGCATTTCGACCCTTTTTGTTTGGCAAGGAGGGGTTCTCCCTTTTACCGATTTTTTTAAGCTTTTCCTTCCCTGTCTGGTGAACTTTCTGGTGCCTGCGGCCATCATCAGTTTTGCAGTCCCCAAGGGCCGACCTGAGATCATGATGGAATCGGTCGATTTGCCACGCGGCACCAAGCGCATTATGTTTTTGTTTGGCCTCACCATTTTTCTGGCGATCATCTTTGATATGGTCCTGAAGCTGCCTCCGGCAGCGGGAATGCTCGCCGGTTTCTCTTTGTTAGAGTTATTTGATTATTACTTGATGAAAACCTCGGGGCGGGATCCTGATCGGTTGCATCTATTGCCAGAGGGGCCCGACTTTAAACCGAAAACCTCCCGCCGTGATCAGGAACGCCTTGAGAGCTATGCCATTTTCGACAAGGCAGGCCATCTCGACTGGGATACCCTCCTGTTCTTTTATGGTGCGATGGTGGCGATTGGTGGCTTGGGATTCATTGGTTATCTCGATGCCATTTCCGGTTGGCTTTATGGTCAGCACAGTGCAACGCTCGCCAATATCCTCATCGGCCTCTCCTCAGCGTTTATTGACAATGGCACCTTGATGTTTGCTGTCCTCACGATGCATCCCCCTCTTGGAAAGGGAGAGTGGCTCTTGCTGACGCTGACGCTGGGCGTAGGGGGGAGCCTCCTCGCGATTGGTTCAGCGCCGGGTATCGGGCTTTTGGGGCTCACCAAAGGACGCTACAGCTTTCTCAGTCATATGCGGTGGACACCTGCGATTCTGTTGGGTTATGCCGCGGCTGTCGCCGTTCATTTTCTTTTAAATTCAGGCTCTTTTTAGGAAAAGATTTATGACCAAGGCTTTAGGACACATTCGATGCGGGAGGTGTTGGGTTTTGACTCTGTTCCTTTTGGGCATTCAAGGCTGTGCCAGTCTCTATAAGCCTCAAAATGAGCCGATCACGAAGATCGATAACCATCAGGGGTACCGACTCTCCAACAGGAATAATGGTAACTATGGGGACCATCTGATCTTTCTCGCCTTCTCAGGAGGGGGAACACGGGCTGCGGCCTTGTCCTATGGGCTTTTGAAAGAGCTTAAGAATACCGACATCACATCGAGTGGCCACACGGTCCGTCTTCTCGATGAGGTTGACAGCATCAGTTCTGTCTCCGGAGGCAGCTTTACAGCGGCCTATTACGGTCTTTTTGGGGAGCGCCTTTTTAGCGACTATGAATCGGTTTTTCTGCGTCAGAGTATTCAGGGGACCTTGATTCGGAACCTCTTTAGTCCCGTTTATTGGTGGAATGCAGCCTTTGATGGATTAGATCGCACGGAGATGGCGATTGACTATTACGATCGTCAGATTTTTGAAGGGAAGACTTTTCGGGATATTAATCTTAATCAGGGGCCCTACATTGAAATCAATGCGACTGATCTTGCGGCAGGCCAACGGTTTTCCTTTATCCAGGCGAGCTTTGATCTGATCTGCTCGGATCTCAATGATTTTTCGGTTGCCCGGGCGGTAACGGCTTCTTCCGCGGTTCCGGTTGCCTTTCCAACCGTCGTCTTGAAGAACTATTCAGGAAAATGTGATACCAGTCAGTCAAACCTCGTCCGCTATCTTAAGGCGAGTGATCAGAACGATCTAAGGTTCAAGATCTTAAGAACGCGTCTTGATTCCTACTTGAATGCAAAGGAAAGACCCTTTATCCATCTGGTGGATGGTGGGATCGCCGACAACCTTGGGTTAAGGGCGCTGGCTGATCGAATCGAAACGCAGGGGGCCGGGTACTTTCTTCGGGAAGATAGGCCAACCCCCAAAGACATTCTTGTGATCACTGTTAACGCACAAGTCAAACCGGAGCGGGGCATGGATTATTCGGCTGAAAAGCCTTCGGTCCCTGAGACTATCGATGCCATGGCCGATACGCAAATGTCACTTTACAATAATGAGACGAAACTGCTCCTCAAAAAAAAATTAACCGATCTCCAAGCAGGACTGAGGGCCAAGGGGCGTGACCTCAAAATTTATACTGCAGAGGTTGCTTTCGACTCGGTTGAGGCCAAAACCATGAAGAGCATGCTCAATAGCTTGCCGACTTCTCTCGAGCTATCCAATCAAGATGTGGATCTTTTAATCGGGACGGCGTCACAATTACTGCGGCAACAACCTGGATACCGAGATTTTCTCGCGGATAATCTGGGGCGGCGACAAAATCCCCTCGGCTCAAAAGCGCCCCAAGCTGAGCCGTGAGTGTGACCGAGCAAGGCATCGATTCATCGTTCTGACATCCGGGCTCCCTAGAATTTTGGGCGATCTGGTCGTTTGATGTTTCTTCCTCACATGAGTTATTGAGTATGCGCCATCGTCTTTTTTCTCTGCTTGCCTTACCCAGCTTTTGGCTGCTGCTGGCTTCGCTTCAGGGTTGCTCGCTCCCAACGAGACAGGCCGCGGTCCCCGAGGCGCTGACTCAGCAGGCCGAACTTCGAGGCTTGCCGGGTATTCGGTATGTGGTTCGCTCTGGAGCCATGCCTGAACTGGTGGCCGAGGGGATTGACAGTATGCAAAAGGAAAAGGCCTACCGCCTAGAGCAGGGTCTCGTGGTCAACCCCTTGCCGCCGGCGTCTTTCCTCGCACTTTCAGGTGGTGGTGATGATGGCGCCTTTGGTGCGGGTTTACTGTGTGGTTGGACCAAGACGGGGAGTCGACCTGAATTCAAGCTGGTGACGGGAATCAGTACCGGGGCTTTGTTGGCGCCTTTTGCGTTTCTAGGACCCTCACAGGACGGTGCTTTGGAGGAGGTCTATGTCCACTCTACCCCTGAGGATATTTTAGAGCCCCGGGCTCCCTGGGCGGCCGTGACCGATGATGCGATGGCGGATAACTCTCCTCTTGGCCGTCTTCTCGCGAAGCACATCACCAACGACATTCTCAAGGCCATCGCAAAGGAATACGCGAAAGGCCGCTTGTTGCTGATGGCAACGACTAATCTCGATGCCCGTCAGGCGGTCATCTGGAACATGACCAAAATCGCAGCGAGTGGCCACCCCGATGCCCTGAAGCTGTTCCACCAGATCATGCTGGCCTCCGCCGCCATCCCGGGAGCTTTTCCACCTGCGATGATCGATGTGATCGCCGATGGCAAACCCTATCAGGAAATGCACGTGGATGGTGGGGCGATGGCCCAGGTCTTTGTTTATCCGCCGGCGCTTAAGTTGGCCGATGTCTCCAAGGATCAGGGGGTCGTCCGTGACAGAAAGCTCTATGTGATCCGAAATGCGCGGCTCGATTCTGATTGGGGCGAAGTGAAGCGGCAGACCATCACGATTGCAGGGCGCGCTATTTCATCGTTGATTCAGACCCAAGGCGCTGGAGATCTCTTCCGTATTTATGCGATTACTCAGCGAGATGGGGTCGATTACAACTTGGCTTACATCCCGGCTGACTTCAAGGTGATCCATGCCCGCGACTTTGATCCCCTTTATATGGGGCCGCTGTTCCGCCGCGGCTTTGACATGGCGGCGAAGGGTTATCGTTGGGAAAAGAAACCACCGGATCTTTAAGGCCTTGTCTCTTTTCTTTATTTCTTGTTCTAGAGGGTGGGGGGCGAGGCTCCTTTAATGACCGGCGGGCTCGCCGGATTCTGTGGTGACCTTTTTGACCAGAGGCATGAACAGAAGAGCGATAAAGAAGACCAAGCCAAGGACGTGAAAGAGGGAGTTGATGGTCATGACTTCCGCTTCACGCATAACGAGGCCATGGAGCTGTTTGAGGGCGGCCATCTCAGGGTCAGGTGCCCCGGCGCTCGCTAGACGCTCCTGAAACCCTTCCAAAATGGCTTGTGTTTGCGGTGACCCCGGCGTCACCGCCTCCCGAAGTTTCCCATAATGCTCTTTATTCCACTGGATCATCAAGGTGTTAGCCACCGCGAGACCGATGGCGCCGCCGAGGTTTCTCATCAGGTTATAAAGACCGCTCGCATTCTTGACCTCTTCAGGCGGGAGCGTTCCAAGGGCCAGAGAGTTGATCGGCAGAAAGCAGAACATGAGGGCAAATCCCCTAATGGCCTGTGGCCAGAAAAATTCCCAGTATCCAGATTCATGGGTTAGATTGCCATTCCACCAACAACCCATCCCGTAGAGCATCAAGCCCGATGCCAGCATCAGTCTTGAATCCATGACCTTGGCCAGGGGGCCTGCGACGAAGGCGGAAACAAACTGGAAGACACCGACGACCATGATGTACTGACCAATCTGGAGACTGTTGAGCCCCTTTACGGCAGCCAGATAGACCGGCATGAGGTACATGATGGTGTAGAGGCCGATTCCGAGAACGAAGCTAAATCCACAGCCAACGGCGAAATTGAAGTCGCGAAACGCTCGTAGGTCGACCATGGGGTAGGCGATGGAGAGTTCGCGGTAGAGCATGGCGATGCCCGATGCGATGGCGATGACGGTAAAAAGGACGATCTCTGGGCTGTCGAACCATTCCTTTCGGACCCCTTCTTCCAAAACAAATTGCATGCACCCTAAAAACACGACGATAAAAAAAATGCCGGGATAATCAATTTTTTTAAGGAGACTCCAATCGGGTTCATCGACGCGAACGAAGAGCCAGGTGAGGAGTGTTGCGAAGAATCCGGGTAATAAATTGACGAGAAAGAGCGCCTTCCAGGAAACCGCATTGGTGAGATAGCCCCCTAACACGGGTCCGGCGGTGGGTGCGACGGTCACGACGAGACCAACCACGATGACCATCGTGGGCTGAAGCTTTGGTGGAAAAAGGGTATAGATGACGGCGAACACGGTCGGGATCATGGCTCCGCCAAAAAGCCCCTGGAGTCCCCGGAAGACAATCATCGAGTTGAGATCCCAGGCAAGGGCGCACAGAAGACTCATGAGAGTGAATCCAGCGCAGGAGATGGCAAACAAGACTCGAGTCGAGAGCGCTCGGCTCAACCAACCGGACAGAGGAATGATGACGACTTCGGCGATGAGGTAGGCCGTTTGCACCCAAGTGATTTCATCCTGGGTGGCGGAGAGTCCGGCCTGAATCTGTTCCAGTGAGCTCGCGACGATCTGAATATCGAGGATCGCCATAAAAATGCCAAAGACCATGGCGATGAAACCAACCCATTCACCGATCGACAGCGGCCGTTGGGGGCTCTTTAAGGGGCCCTGAGCCTCTTCGCCGTGATCGGCTGGCCCAACAGCCTGATCCTCCATCATGGATTATTTGACTCGGACCTTGGCCATGGCTGAAAGACCCGGCCTCAGCATCGAGGAATCGGCCTTTGGATCAAAAACGATCTTGACCGGAACGCGGCGGACGATCTTAGTGAAGTTTCCTGTGGCGTTTTCTGGCGGCAGGAGGCTGAATTCGGATCCTGAGGCCGGTGCAAAGCTGTCTACTTGGCCCTTGAAGACCTCATCCGGGTAGGCGTCGATGCTGATCTCAACGGGTTGCCCTGGCCGCATGTGTTCGATCTGTGTCTCCTTGAAGTTGGCCTCGATATAGAGTCCCTCGCTTGGGATCAAATAGGCGAGGATATTCCCGGGTTTGACCAACTGGCCGACTTGGACACTTCGATTACCGATGGTGCCGTCGATGGGCGCCAGAATCTGGGTATGTGCGAGTGAGATTCGCGCTATTTCAAGCGAGGCTTGAAGGGATTGAATACGGGCGCGGGCCTCATTGATTCGGGCATCAAGACTAACCAGTTGCCGTTGTGCCTCTTGATGAGCGGAGGTGACTTTATCCCGAAGCGCCTTGGCCTGCTTCACGTCGGCATCCGCAGTATCGTGGGTCTGGGTCGAAACCGCGCCCTCTCTGACTAGGTTGCCAAAGCGCTTAAGGTCTCTTCCGGCGCGGAGAAGGTCGGCCTCGGCGGAGGCAATATCGGCATATTGGGTGGATACCCGGCTCTTTTGGACCTCCTTGTCGGCTTCAAGGCTCTGGATCTGGGTCTTCTCTACCTGAATTTCGGCTTCACCCTCAGCGACCTTGGCTAGGAAGTCCCTGTCATCAATCGTCACCAATAGATCCCCTGGATGAACCCGTTGGTTATTCTCGAAGTGAACGCCGGTGACATAGCCTGATTCTCGAGGGCTGATCAGGGTCATATGCGCCTTGAGGTAGGTATTGTCTGTGCTTTCGAAGGGGGCGATGGCGATCTGCCAGTAAATAAACCCAAGCGCACCGCTGCCAGCGATCAGAAGGCTGATGATGATCGACTTTGGAAAACGGGGTGGAGGCGGCATGGGGATGGATTGTTTTACTGAACGGTTCAGTTCATGATATGGACAAAACTTTACTGATGCAAATACTTTGACGGCAACGAATGAGAACCCATAGCCCTGTCAAACGCCAAGCCATTCTGGATAGCGCGCGACGCGAATTCCTGGCACACGGCTACTCCGGGACCAGCATGGAGTCGATTGCTGAGGCGGCGCCGGTGTCAAAGCCGACGCTTTACAGCTATTTTTCAAGTAAGCATGCCTTGTTCGCCGCTGTGGTGGTGGCTCAGTGTGATGCCTTATTCATGACCCTCTCCGAAGCCACATTGACCGAACCCGAGTCGGTTGATGGTCTCAAGGCGATTGCGGAAGGCTTTGTTGATTTGATCTACTCCAGGGACTCTTTGGCGCTTTATCGTCTCTTGATTGCCGAGCAGATCCAGTTTCCTGAGCTTGCCCCACAGGTCTATCAGTCGAGCGCAGGCCCTGTCATTGAATGGGTATCAAGGTACTTGAGTGCCCTTGATCGGCGCGGTTTGGTAAAGATCAAACACCCCGATAGTTCCAGTGAAATTCTTCTCGGTATGCTTCAAGGTGCAACGCATTTTCGGTGTTTGATCGGGTTACAGGAGGGTTTATCTCGAGATCAACGGGATACTTTGGTTGAGGGGGCGGTCAGCTTGTTTTTAAAGGGGCATCAATCATGAGGCATGGGGTGATCACCCTTTTGATTCTCGTTAGTCTTCAAGGGTGTATGGTTGGGCCAGACTACCGTACGCCGGACCCCGTCTTGCCTGATCGGTGGCAAGCGGCTCGATCGAAAGATTTGGGGCTGAAACCGATCTCTCAGACTGAGCTCAAGGACTGGTGGAAAACTTTTGATGACCCGCTCCTTGATCAGCTCATTGCGCGCGCGCAGCAAGGTAATCTTGATCTCAAAATGGCGTTTACCCGCATTGAGCAGGCGAGAGCAGAACGGCTTGCAAACCGTGCTGACCTCTTTCCAAAGGTTGGTGCAGTCGCCATCCCGGCTCATTTTGACAACCTTATTCCTGGTTCAGGCCAGAGGGGCTCCGCGGGTGGAACCAATTTTTTTCTGGCAGGGTTCGATGCGCTTTGGGAAGTTGATGTTTTTGGCCGCCTCAGGCGAAAGCTTGAAGCGGCCTCTGCGGTGACTGAGGGTGCTCAGGAAGATTACCGGGAGGCGTGGGTCATGGTCACTTCGGAAGTCGCTAGAACCTATACCGAATACCGAAATTTTCAGCATCAAATCAGGATCACCAAGGCCAATCTTGAGTCTCAGCGTCATACTTTAAAGTTGACGGAACAGCTCTACCAAGAGGGGGTTGGAACGCGTTACGACGTCGCAAGAGCCAAAGCGCAAACTGAGACGACCAGTGCAATGCTTCCGGCGCTCCATGGTCAGCTAATTGCGGCTCAGCACCGTTTGGAGTTCCTAATCGGGGAAAAGCCAGGAGCCCTTCAAGTCAAGCTGTCAGCCCCTCAAAAGTTGCCTCAAACGGCCACTCGAAACCTTTTGACAAGACCCGCCGATACCCTTCGTTATCGACCGGATATACGCGGGGCAGAAAAGGATCTTGAAGCAGCTACAGCGACTCAAGGCGCGGCGTTTGCTGAACTTTTCCCCAAGATATCGATCGCCGCCTTTGCAGGATTACAGAATTCCGACCTTGAAAACCTTTTTCGGTCATCGGCTTTTTCCTGGGCCAGTGGCAGTGCCATCATGCAGCCGATTTTTAATTTTGGTCGGATTCGTGCCGGGATTGATCTTGCCGATGCGCGGCAAAAGGAGGCCTATCTCCACTATGAAAAGACAGTCCTTGAGGCTTTAGAAGAAGCTGAAACGGCCATGGCGCGATTCCTTCAAGAAGAAGAGAGACGCCAGCAACTAAAGGGCGCTATCAAGGATCTCAAGGAATCCCATCGGTTGGCGGAGCTTCGCTACCGGGAAGGGATCTCGACGTTTTTGGATGTCCTTGATGCCGAAAGAATCCTCTATCAGGAGGAGCTGAATCTGGCCCAGTCAGAAGCACAGGCGACGATTTATCAGATCGCGCTTTATAAGGCTTTAGGGGGGTCGGGCCAGCTTGAGGTGAAGCCTGTTGAGGAGCCGATTAGGCCTTGGGGGTGACCCCCCTGGTGGGCGCTTTAGCTATGGTGAAAGTCTTCTAGGATGTAGACTCCCCCACGAGGTGCCTATTGGCTTGTCTTGATGGGGCTTCTTGAATGATGTCACAAGGCGTCTCGGTATACCACTGAGGGGTCCAATACAGTAGGTGAGAATCGATGCATACAAAATGGACTTTATTGACGGTGAGCTTAGGCCTTCTTGGTCTTCAAGAATCAGAGGCTATAGCGCCCAAGACGGCGGCCGATTTTTTGAAAGGAGGGGCCTTCTGCTTTCAGGTGGGGACCCCCATCCCGGGAGGATGGGATACTAAGATCAAGCTCGTCTCAGAACATGCTAAAGGTGGTGCGCCCAGAGTTATTTCGGTTGTTTCAGGGCTTTATAAGGGCTTCAAAGCGACGAATCCGCCACAGTCTTACACCAGCGAAATGGTCGGTTCAGCGACCGTTGCAAGCCCAAGTGATAATGTTCAGGGACCACCCAGCCTCGATATTGGTCTGTCGAGCTCTGATTATGGTTTGGATCCTAATTCACCGAGCAGTGGAATTTGGACAGGCCAATATGCATTGACCCTTAAAACCAGTGATCTCTCAGGGAAACTGACGGCTAAAAAGCACTTCACGCCCATAGTGAATGGTAAGCCTCCGGTTGAGACTTATTCAGAAAGTATTGATCAGCCGGTTCAGCTGATCTCCTGCAAGGGGTATTGATGGCCAGAGCGAGTCTGGTAGCGCTATAAGAGAGCCTTGAAGACCAGCCTAAAAGGCGTTGGTCTTTGAGTGTTGGTGGAAGGGTGGGCGGGGTGACCCCCGCCCTTCTCGACGATCCCTTGCTGTGGGTCTCCGCTATGGCTTCAATGGCAGAGCAGACCCCTCGATCAGCGATGGTAGATTATCGAGTGGCGCAAAAGCCAAAGCTTACCGATCCCTTTGAGGGTACAGATTGATTCCAGCTGACGCCTGATGCGGTGATAGAGCCTCCCTGCTGGGTTAGTTTGGCATTCCAGAAATTGTAGACCACTCCTGAAATAGGGAGGGTGACCTGCCAAGACTGTGCGGTTTTTCCCGAGTTTTTGACGGCGACATCTGCGCAATAACCAGCACCCCAGTCAGATTTTATGGTCAAGGTTGTTTGAATCTGGCCTGAACCCGGATTTGTCACTGGAGCGGGTGTCGCTGGACGATCGGCACAGAAGCCAAATTCCACCGAGGACGTCGGAGCGGCTGTCTGGTTCCAGCTCAAGCCTTGAGCCTGTACCTCAAGCCCATTCTGGGAATAACTCGCATTCCAGAGGTTTTTTATTACCCCTTGAACTTGAAAGGTGGTTTTCCATGTCACGGTGTTCGTTGCCGTGTTCGTGACGGTGACGTTGGCACAATATCCCGTTCCCCAGTCTGAAGTGATACTCACATCCGAGGACAGATTCCCCGGCGTTGGGGTTGGCGTCGGCGTTGGAGTTGGAGTTGGAGTTGGAGTTGGAGTTGGAGTTGGGGTTGGGGTTGGGGTTGGCACGGGAGTCGAGACGCCAGCCCAGAAGCGGTTCAATAAATCCATCTTGTCCTGCCAGACGGTCGTCCAGTCATCCTGCAAGATCCCACCGGTATCTCCACTATTAGGGTTCCAGCTCCAATAGAAGACGTGTGGAATCTTCCGAGAGGAAAGATAATTAAAGAGCGCATCTTGGAACACTTTGTCGCTCGCTTGGCCTCCGTGGCCATACTTACCCCCCGTTTCACCAATCGCTATGGCGTAGCCTTTGCTGTGGAATTGTCCAAAGTCCTGATCCCATATCGCGGGCATATTGGCAGGGAAGTTCGCAGCACTGAAATAGGGTTGGGCATAGACGTCTGGCCCATAAACGTGAGGCGAAAGGACGAGACGGTTTGCTGGAATGGCTAGGGGCTTACAGTTAAGGGGTTCGAGATTACCCCCCCACCAATGATTGTGAGAGGTACTGCATACGGGATTTTCCCCAATACCTTCCACAAAGATTAACGCATCCGGCGCCACTGAAAGGACAGCGCTAGCAGCCCGCTCAGCGGCGCTATTCCAGTCTGTTGATGCGTTTCCTGTTCCCCAGGTCGCCGAGCCATGCGGCTCATTTTTGAGATCAATGCCAAGGAAATGATTGAGCGTCTTATAGCGACCCGCCATAAACGTAAGATCTGAGATCCATTGTTGTTCTGAATAACTCCCTGAATACCAGAGCTCTGAAATGCTTCCATTACAATCAAGACGGTGGTGGTCCAGAAGGACATAAAACCCCTGGCGGTCAAACTCATTGACGACAAGGTCCAATACCTGAAGTGAGTTGAGCCCTACGAGATCGGCATTTACCGACGTGTTAATGCTCGTGGTGGGGACCCCTGCCAGGGTATCTGGACAAACCGGGATTCTTACCGCATTAAACCCTAAGGTTTTCATCTGACCGATCATGCTCTTCCAGTTACGAGTCCAAAGGCCATGAGCCACATGGT
>JBEIRQ010000342.1:0-2273 GCA_040375885.1 Methylococcus sp. | reverse complement strand
TCTTAGGGAGACCGCCAAGGTGGGTTTTTTTAAGCCTATTCTCGGCAGCGTTGCTGAGGGCAAACGGGATGAAGATATTGAATTGATTCTTCGGCAGTTTGAGCTTGAGCAATCCTATGAGGACTCTTTTGCCTTCCACTCTGCAGAGCTTGAGGCGCTTCTCGGCGCTCAAGATGAGGATGCCGTTAGTGAGCGCATCATCGAGCGTTATAAATATCTTGAGACCCATTGCGACTTTATCTTGATCCAGGGGACCGACTTTCGGGGCGCCCATTCAGCGCTTGATATCGACCTCAATGCCTTTATCGCCCGAAATCTCTCGGCGGACTTAGTCGTGGTTGGACGCGGAGATGGTCAGAGTCTTAAGAAGGCGATGGAGTCTCTTCAAATCGCCGTCGATGCTTTTGCCGAAAAAAAATGTACCGTGCGTGGGGTGTTCTTCAATAAGGTGGCCCCCGAGGATCTTGATGAGGCGAAGCGGCAACTGGCAGAAACCAATCAAGAGGGCCATGTCCTGACCGCGGTATTCCCAAAGGATCCTATCCTTGCATCACCGACCCTTGGGCAGGTGAAAGAGCAGCTGGGGGCGACCGTTCTTTTTGGCGAAGAACGCCTCGATGGCCTCATCGAAGGCCACCTCGTTGGTGAGATGTATCTTGAGAATCTTCTCTCAAGGCTCAAGCCGGGCTATCTGGTCCTGACGACCGGTGATCGAACCGATCTTCTGGTCGGGATGGTTCAGGCGGATCAATCGATCCACTATCCTCGCCTAGCGGGACTTATTTTGACCTCAGGGATTCCTCCGGCCCCCGAGATGTTGCAGTTGATTGAGGGGTTAGGCCAGACCCTGCCGATGCTTCAAATAGCGGAGGATACCTATCAAGTGGCTGCTCGGCTTGAGCATCTCCATGCGGACATCCGCCGGAAAGATCCTGAAAAGGTTCAACAGGCATTGCGCCTTTTTGAGCGTCATATCGGGGTGGATCGACTTCTACCGGCGTTTGCCGCGACCAGTTCTAAGGGCATCACGCCAAGGATGTTTACCTACGATTTGATGTTGAAAGCGCGGGCACAGCGGCGACATATTGTGCTGCCTGAAGGGGATGAGCCGAGAATACTCAAAGCGGCGGCGTATCTCTTAGATCGGGATGTGGTTCATTTGACATTGCTTGGAAACCCAAGAGCCATTGAGCGGGCGCTCAACGACCATGGGATTACCCTTGACCTTAAGAGAGTGACCCTCATTGATCCTTCCACAAGCCCGGACCTTGAGCGGTATGCAAAGACCTATTTCGAACTGCGAAAGGCGAAAGGGGTCACCTTAGATGCAGCCCGGGAAACCCTCTTGGATATCTCCTATTTCGGGACCATGATGGTCCATCTTGGAGAGGCGGATGGGATGGTTTCAGGCGCCTGTCACACCACCCAACATACGATTAGACCTGCTCTCCAGTTCATCAAGACCCGGCCTGGTTTCTCCCTTGTTTCTTCGGTCTTTTTTATGTGTCTTGAGGATGGCGTTCGGGTGTACGGCGATTGTGCTGTCAATCCTGATCCCACGGCCCCTGAACTGGCCGAAATTGCCCTCAGCGCGGCAGCGACGGCGAGGCTCTTTGGTCTTGAGCCCCGTGTCGCGCTCTTATCCTATTCAACCGGCGCCTCAGGCACGGGCGAGGAGGTTGACAAGGTTCGTGAGGCGGTCCGATTGGCCCGGGAACGCGATCAAAGTTTACCCCTTGATGGGCCTATTCAATATGATGCGGCGGTCGATGAAGGCGTCGCGGCCTTGAAGATGCCGGGTTCCTTGGTGGCTGGGCGCGCGAATGTTCTTATTTTCCCGGACCTTAATACCGGCAATAATACCTACAAGGCGGTGCAGCGTGAGACTGGGGCGCTGGCCATAGGACCGATCCTTCAAGGGCTTAAAAAGCCGGTCAATGATCTCAGCCGTGGCTGCACGGTGGATGACATCATTAATACCGTCATCATTACCGCTATCCAGTCACAGGAATGAGTTCTCGATCTTCGAGGGGTGCTTCAGCAGGCCCTGCAGGAGCAGCTCCCACACGACCAACTCGGCTGGGCGCCTGATCGATGGGAAGGGCTGCCCCCGCCGCAGGCTGATAAGATCCAAAGGCTGGCCACAAGGAAAGTGATGATGGCCCCGCGTTTTATTGAAAAAAAAGAAGACGTCATGCTTTCATCGTCAAAGGCTTAAATCGGTAGTGTAATGATTTTTTGTTATTTCTTAACCCAATCATGGGTTTTTTTGC
>JBEIRQ010000406.1:0-1586 GCA_040375885.1 Methylococcus sp. | reverse complement strand
TTTGGCGTGGACTAAGCCCTAAATGCTCCCGATACCGCGCCTCAATATCAGCGATCTCATTCTGCAACTTTTTGAGCTGTTCTCTTAAGATCTGGTTAAAGTGTTTGATCTTTTGTTCGGGGAGCCCTTGAATAGGGTTCTGGTCGTTGGGTTCAAGGGCCAACTGCCATTGAAGTAGTTTCAATAGGTCCCGATTTTGGTAGGCCACATTGATGTCCTGCATCAAGGCCGTCTTTCTGATCTTTTCTTCAGGATCCTGTTCACGGTCGGGGTGAAGGGCGCTCGCGAGTTGCCGAAAGACCGACTGAATGGATTGACTGACGCTTTGGTTGTCTGTTGCCTTTGGCGCGAGCTGTCTTTTTTGGCGCTGAGCGATGCGTTCGGCTTTAAGACGCTCGAAGGCCATTTCTTCCTCAAGGAGGCGCTGATGGATGGCGTCAATCTCCCTGTCGGTGAGCGTTTTATCGAAGAAATCTTCCTGATGGAAGGCTTCCGCGATGAGGTCTTCGAACTTCTCTCCCAAGGGGGCCATCTGAAGGTCGTAGCTGACCTTACTGTGTTTGTCATAGAGAGGTTTGAGATGATCGGCACCGCCTTGGTCGATCAGGGGCTCAATGAGGTCAAGAATCATCCCTTGAAGCTTGTCTCTATCACGCTGCCTGAAGCGGTCATCGTCTAAGGCCCGATCGAGTTGCTGTGCCAATTTTTCCTGTGCGTTGATAAAACGCTGGATGAGGGGCATGAAAATCAAAGACCGCTCCTCGTGATGATGCGCAATGGCTTCGTTCCATGCATCAAGAAGGCGTTTTTGCTGATCGATTTTGTCGATGAGGCCACTGAACTGCGTATGCGCACGGGTTTTAGGTTGCCCTTTCGTCTTAAGGTTGAGAGGGATGATCGGCGATTCTGGTGGGATCATGGGAGGTTCATCAATGGTCATAGGGGCGATAGGCATTGCATTTCGGTGGTTGGCATGGCTTACAATTGGATGTCATAACCACTTTGGGATGAGAAGATGAACAATAATAAAAGGCCCCTCTCTGAGTTTTTGATTGCCATCACGTTGATGGCGGTTTCGCTTGGAGGCTCTGGGAGAGCTTGGTCTAATACGCCGGTGAGTGAAGAAAATCACAAGGAATTTGAAAAAAAATTCACCGAGATGTGCATTGAGAATGAGAAGGCTGCGATGAAAGGGACCGGTGTGCTTATCGCCGAGGTCACCTCGGTTTGTGAATGTATCGGCAAGGAAGAGAGTAAGCGAGTGACCAGCGAAGAGGTTCGGGAATTTGTTATCGAGGGGAAATACCCTGCCTCCCTCATGATGAAGAGCAATGCCGCAACTTACACCTGTGTCGAGAATCAGAAGACGCCTTAGGCCTTATGTTCTAAGGCCTTGATCAGGATCTTGGAGTTTCTTTTGGGGTTATAGGCCAGCTGCCGGGCCGGGGGTAGGTCACTCAGTTCGGCAGGCTCAAATCCTCGCTCTCTGAACCAATGCGCGGTCTGCGTGGTCAAGGCAAAAAGTTTTTGAAGGTCTAGGCTTCGGGCAGTCGACTCGAGGGATTCCAAGAGCCGAGCCCCGCGCT
>JBEIRQ010000300.1:0-2646 GCA_040375885.1 Methylococcus sp. | reverse complement strand
TCTTTAATGACAACACTTCAGGACTTCTTCCGAGAGGATGTCAGGCAGCTCAGCGGCTTTCTCGAATCGCCCTATCCAACTTGGGTTGATCGATACCTGAAGCCCTGACCCGCCTAAAACCCTAAAAAACGCGCCATGATCAGGATCCTTTTCGTCATCTCAGGCCTCCCAAGAGGCGGCGCCGAAACCACCTTGGTTCAATTGCTCAAAGGCCTTGATCGACGACGTTTTGATGTCACCGTCATCTCATTACTGGGGGAAGGTGAGGTGGGCAGCGATATCAGGGCCATGGGGGTTCCCCTGATAGCGCTCCACCTCAACCGCCCTCAAAGCAGCCTCAAAGGGCTCGTTCAATTCATCCGGATCGTTCGAGACTGGCAACCCGATATCCTCCAGGGTTGGATGTATCACGGGAATCTTTTGGCCTTTCTGGGACGCTTCATCGCCAAAAAGCGAACCCCGCTGATCTTTGGCATCCATAATGCTCTCAGCAATTGGTCCGAGGAAAAAAAAACCACCCGAGCCGTCATCCTCTTGAATGCCCAACTATCAAAAAAAGCGGATCGCATTCTTTTTCCCTCACGCACTAGCGCCGAGCAGCACTGGACCCGCGGCTATCACAAACTCCGCTCTGAAATGATGATTAACGGGGTAGACTGCGACCTTTTTCATCCAGACAACGATGATCGTCAACGTATGAGGGAAGAATTAGGTATCGCTCCTGACACGCTTCTGATTGGTCTTGTGGCCCGCTTTCATCCGGTGAAGGATCACCGAGGGTTTCTGAAGGCCGCAAGAGGCCTAGTTGATCAAAAGAAAAACGTCCGATTCCTTTTATGTGGGCCTGGAATCCATTCTGGGAATGAAGCACTGATCGCGCTAATCACCCAGGAAAACCTCCATGAGAGGGTTCTCCTTTTAGGGAGTAGAACCGATATGAACCGGATCTATCGGGCGCTTGACCTCCTGGTTCTGTCTTCAATCAGCGAAGCCTTTGGCGGCGTGTTAGCGGAAGCCATGGCCTCAGGAACCCCCTGCGTGTCGACCCGCGTTGGGATTTCGAGCGAGATCTTAGGCACGAGCGGTTGGCTCTCAGAGCCCTCGAATCCCGAGGATCTCTTAAAGGCCCTTTTGAGCGCTTGCGCCTGTGACGACCTTGAACGAAGGGATCGCGGTAAGGCCGCCAGGGAGCGGATAGTGGAGCGCTATAATGTGATCCACATGGTCGATCGCTATGACCGTCTATTCATGGGGCTCTTGAATTTAAAGTCAGACAGCCGTGATGAACCTTCTCTAACCACCTAAAATCCCATCGGGATTTTCTAGCTTTTTTATTGTTTAACGCCCATGTGCGGATTGACCGGTTTTTTGGACTGTTCTCAGAGAAGTTCTTCTGAGGTGATCGAGAACACCATTCGAGCAATGACGGCAACCCTCACCCATCGAGGTCCTGATGATGGGGGGGTGTGGACGGACGCCAACGCCGGGATCGCTCTTGGCCATCGACGTCTCGCCATTGTAGATCTCTCAGCAGCGGGGCATCAGCCGATGACATCCGCCTCGGGCCGTTATGTGATCGCCTTCAATGGCGAAATCTACAATCATCTCGCGATCAGAGCGAAGCTTGGGGAGCGCGAATGGACACCGGATCATCCGCTGGTCGACGCCTTAATATCCCAAGGCACCGCCGAATCCACTCCCTTCAAGGGACACTCCGATACCGAAACATTACTGGCCGCGATTGATGCCTTTGGTGTCGGGGAAACCCTTAAGCAATGTGTCGGTATGTTCGCCTTTGCTCTTTGGGATCGTCAGGACAAGTTGCTTTATCTCGCGAGGGATCGGTTGGGCGAAAAGCCCCTCTATTATGGCTTTCAGGGAGACATCCTCCTTTTTGGATCCGAATTGAAGGCGCTGAGACAGCACCCGGCCTTTAACCATGACATTAACCGCAGTGCACTGGCGTTGCTCCTGCGACATAACTTCATCCCAGCCCCCCATACGATCTACTCTGGCATTCAAAAATTGCCCGCGGGAACCTATATCGCCCTCGGCACCCATCGACCCAATGCCCAACCGGTCACCTACTGGTCGGCTAAGGATAGTGCCCTCAAAGGACAGCTCCGCCCCTTTCAAGGCACCGAGTCCGAGGCTCTTGAGCGCCTCGATCATCTCCTTCGCGAGGCGATTCAAGGTCAGATGATGGCTGATGTCCCGATTGGCGCCTTCCTTTCAGGAGGCTTTGATTCGAGCCTCGTGGTCGCTCTCATGCAAGCGCAATCACCACGCCCGGTGAACACCTTCACCATCGGCTTTGAAGCGGCGGCCTACAACGAGGCCGAGGCAGCAAGAGCCGTCGCTCAGCATCTCGGCACGCATCACACCGATCTCTTGCTGACGCCAGCGGATGCCCTCTCCATCATTCCAGGACTCCCGGCACACTATGACGAACCGTTTGCCGACTCTTCCCAAATTCCGACCCTTTTGGTCGCCAAACTCGCCCGCGAACGTGTCACCGTCAGCCTCTCTGGTGACGGCGGCGATGAGCTCTTTGCTGGCTACCATCGTCCTGTCTGGGCCATGCAGATTGGGCGGCGCCTGCGTTTTTTCCCTCAGGGCGCGCGGCAGACCCTGTCGGCCCTGATG